>DATACQ010000511.1:0-4146 GCA_036258955.1 Binatia bacterium | reverse complement strand
CACGAAAAGCTTCGAGAAGAAGCGGCATCCACCCAACTACCGATGTTTCCAAAAATATGTTCTCATTCTGCCGGGCGACAGCCACGGCCAGCTTTACATACTCGGATACGCCCATGTGTCCCAGAATGACCGGCACATCTCTGTACCGAGCGGCAAGCTCGGCGATGACGCCTGGGGACGCCTTGCTCGACATCCCGGTGTGAAAAATTATTGGAACGCGATATTTTCGCGCCGCCTCAT
The DNA here is from genome assembly GCA_036258955.1 of Binatia bacterium. Classification (GTDB taxonomy): domain Bacteria; phylum Desulfobacterota; class Binatia; order UBA9968; family UBA9968; genus DATACQ01. Next base: position 3,906 of record DATACQ010000511.1, on the reverse strand, counting down.
AAACGGGCTCCATCAGCTCCGCTTCGTTGGGATCGAAGAACTCGATTTCCGGATGAAGCTTGATGCCCTTCAGCTTGAGGGTGCCCAGACAGTGCTCCAACGATTGCGCCGTCGCTAACGGGCCAAAGTTGGGGTTAATACGGCAAAAGCTGATAATGCGATCGGGATACTTCGCCATCTCTTCAGCCATGACTTGGTTTGCTTCCGAATAATCGGTGTAAGGTGCTCCCAGCGGAAACGCGACCGCACAGTCGAGACCGGCTTCGTCCAAATCGCGCACTAAATCCTCTCCGAGGAAACTCGCGACGCCGTGACCCAGAGGAGTGTTGCGCCTGCCTAAATGAGAATGCGCATCGATGGCATAGTACTCTTCGTCTCTTATGCGTAAAGCCATGCTTTCTCCTGTATTTCCTTCGAAACGGCTCAACCAGGAGCCATAGAATCCCGCCTCGAAGGAGGCGGGAAGACCTGTGGCCGACTAAATAGTTCCGGTTGGTAGCTCTATTCGCTCGAGCTGATAGATTTCCGCTGTTACACGTTACTGCGGCTCCCCGTCACGCGTCGCATCAGACGGCGAATGCTTCACGGATGTTAACGCTGCTGCGCCTGGGCTTCTTTTTTCAGCGACTCTGCCAGCTCACGTAAATATTCTTCCTGTTCCTTACCTTGATACAAGGCCAAGGAGCCGTCGTTTTTTAGAGGTATGCCGCCGAAAAAGTGGAACGCGTGGCCGTCCCAGTCGTAGAACTCATCGCCGCGCTGGTAAATTTCCTTCCATCTATAGCCCACGGGACTCCGGTGCAGTCCGGTCCGCGCGGGCAACGCATCCTGCTCGTCCAAAGATTGCGTGAGGTGCTCCTTGGGACCCGCTTCTTCGGGAAGGCTCTCCCACATGCGCCGGTAGTTCGGGAAAAACTCCTCCTCGCGAACGGTCAACGCCGTGTGCATGTCCCACCAAGGTCCATGTCCCGCGACGCGCTCATCGAGTCGATCTACGAGTTTGTATACGAGCCGCGCGCCCGCTCTTAACCGCAGAACGAGCGTTCCCTCCGCAATCAGTGGATTTCTGGCCGGCTCCAAGCCGCAATACTTCTCGAAAAACGCTGCGGTTCTGCCAAGATCGCGGGATCCGTAGACGGCGTGACTTATACGGCCCACTCTCTGCTCGGTGCAAATTTCCATGGCGCCTTCAGGCATGTGTGCAGGCGCCCAAAACTCATACTGGTTACCGTCCGGATCGGCGAAGTAAATAGTAGTGCCTTCATCACCCTCGGTAGCGTTCTTCACCGCGTCTGTGTGGGGAATTTTGTGCTGATCGAGCCGGCGCAGGTGAAACTCAATGTCCGCCGGCCTGATGTAAAATCCGCAGCGCGGGAGATCCTTGCCCAACTCCTTTGCCGGAGGATAAACTTCGGGCTGAAGAAAAGCGCCGATGCGGCACGACCCGCCCTCCCACCACATAAAGCAGAATATCGGAACATTTTTCTTCCGTCCCGCAGTGGTGAGACCGTTGATGGGCCTGAGCGGCAGGCCGGTAGCCTTGTTTGCCCACTCGGGCCAAGCACCGAGATCGTTGGTGCCGACGACGTAGTGGTCAATCCAATGAGCCGCTCCGCGAGGTTCAACGTTCGCCATCATGACCTCCATTCAAGATCCAATTTTAGCTTAAAACCTTTTGCTGATCCTTTAGCGTATCGAGTGGTGCCGCTTAGGCTTGGAAACTTGCGCGCTGGTCCCTCCCGTTCAGCCGCATCACACAAGTTTCATCTGATTGAGCGCGAAGTCGCGGAAAGACGTTACCCACAATTCACGCTCGAGCTGTCGAATGACGCCAGATCGATGGAGCTGCCGAATTCCGGCGCCGATCTCGTACAACAGATAGCCATTGGCAAACAAAGCCACGTAATAAAGCCATTGGGAAAGTCTTCGTACGAGCTTTTCTTCGCGCGGCGCAAGCGGCACCGTGCGGCTGCGGAATTCGAAGTAGTCGACAACCTCAAGCGCCCAGAAGCGCAAGAATTGACCGGCATAAAACAGCTGGCGCGGCGGCGAAATTTTCAGGCCGCGAGCGAGCTGCTCCACCGGGGGCACAAAAATAACGCGAATCACTTGCGTGCGTTCCTGGACGTTTCCCTTAAACGTGCCGTCCACCTCGTACAACGAATAGCCTGAAAAAACGCTTTGAAAGTTTCTGACCGCCGCCGCAGTGAAATCTCGCAGCTCTTGTTTGCGGTGCAGAAAACGCCGGATGTCGTTCGCTTTGGCCGATCGGAAATGAGCGCGAATCGTGGCCACATCAAAGCCCTCGTTAAGGACGCGGAATAACAGCGGCTGGTACTGCGCCTTCTTTGGCAGATAGATTTCCAGAAACAAACCCGGTCTATCATGGAAGAACTCATATCGCGGCATGATTGGCAGTGTTGCCTCTCCGGTTAGCTGTCCAACTCTGGATAGTGGCGGAAGATACCCTCCTGGTTGAACGGAATGCGCCGCGGTGTTGCTAAGTAGGCCGCGATAGAAGGACGTGCGGCAATGCGATCCCGTAAGTCAACCAGGCGCGGGCGGCTCCGTTCGAGCCGCTTCATCGCGTGCGGAAAGGCATAGCGCAAGCCTTCTACCATTTGAAAGAGAGACAGATCGACATAGGAGGCTTTCTTGCCGAGCATGTGTTCGATTCGTTGCGGCTTTCGTTTGAGAATCTCCTCGAAGTAGTCCAGATATCGCGGCAAGCGCCCGCGGATGAAGTATTCGGCGCGCCGTTTCGCCTCCCTCTTCTGAGCTTCATAATAAAGCTCAGCCGCAATAGGGTGATGCACATCGTGCACTTCGGCGACCCAATCTGCGATCGTGAGCTGCAACTGATGCGCCCATACGCGCACGACTTCATTTTCTGGAACTAAGCCCAGACGGGGACCCAGATACAAAAGAATGTTGGCGGTTTGAGCAACGACAACTTTGCCGGCTCTAAGGAAAGGCGGCGCGAACGGGGGCGGGTCAAACGCCGACGCTTGGAAAAACTTATTCACCGCGGCAGGGCCACGCTTCGGGTCGCGCGCAACGTCGATATAATCAACGCGAGCGTCTTCGAATGCCAGACGAACGAACTCACCTCGGCCTTGGATTGTGGGCCAGTAGTAGAGCTCGTACCGCATCGTGTCACCGGCGGTTCTCAATCGAGATCGAAGCCGTACAATTTCGCCGTGTTCTCGTAAAGAATCTTTCGCTTGTCCTGTTCGGACACGTCCTGAAAGTCAGTTGCAATTTTTTCCTGTGAATGGGGCCAAAACGTTGCGCTGTGCGGAAAATCCGACGACCATAATATATTATCCACGCCGATCTCCCGCCGGTGATTAATGCCGAAAAGATCGTCGATGAAAGTGGCGTAGAGCTGGCGTCGAAAATACTCGCTAGGCTTCATGGTCAACTTAGTCGCAAATGGTGTTCCACGAAAGCGTATTCCGGTTGCGGAGAAGCGCTCGTCGACACGGAAGAGGAAAAACGGCAGCCAACCACAATTCAACTCCGCCGAGACAACCTTTAGACCGGGAAATCTCTCGAGAACACCCGAGAGAATGAGCGTTGCGAATGTTCGCTCGACCTCGTGGGAATTGATCGCCTGCGCCACGGTGCGCTTTTCCGAACTAGAATCCCAATCGACCCACTGAAAGCCCGCGAATTCATGTAGACTGAGCGGCATCGGCAGCTCCTGGGCCGCGGCCCAGAATGGATCGTATATCTCCGAATAAAATGGCAACTCCTCGGGCGGGGAAGCCCAGATTATCGCGCCCGCCAAACCCTTTTTACGACAGTCCTCTAGATCCTGCGCGGCTTGCTTCGGATCGTAAAGAGAGATAAGCGCTAAGCCTTTGAGCCGCTTGGGCGAGTAACTGCAGAATTCAGCGAGCC
>DATACQ010000510.1:0-1890 GCA_036258955.1 Binatia bacterium | reverse complement strand
GTAGCTCGTGCGCAAGGGTGGCGAGAAAATCGTCCTTGCGGCGATCGACAACTTTTAGCTCTTCCATGCGTTGCTTGAGTTCCTCCTCCAGCCGCTTGCGCGCAGTGATGTCGGTAAGCGCCACGGTATATCCGATTTGCTCGAAGTCCTTTTCGCTCTGAAGCTGCCGGCAGCTGAAGAGCAAGTAAATTCGAGTGCCGTCGCAACGTACGACGCTGGCCTCTCGTGGCGAATCGGTTTCAACGTTAGCAAGGTCGTACAAAGAAGCGTGAGAGCCGCTCGTCCGATCGCGAAAACGCACGCGCACGGATGGTCCAAGTTCCAACGGGAATACATCGACGAACGGCTTGCCCACCGGATATTGCCCCGCAAGCATCGTCGCGCGATGACTGGCGCGAATAATCCGTCCCTGATTATCGCATACCAGAATCGCTTCGCTGGCTTGCTCAAAGGTGCTCTGCAGCAGCCGCTCGCGTTCCTGAGCGGTCTGCACTAATCTGCGGTTCTCCTCTTCGCGTTGATAGAGTCGCAGCAAAGATCGGACCGACGCGACCAGCACTTCCGGTTCCACCGGTTCGGTTAAGTAAGAATCAGCGCCACCCTCCAAGCCATTGATCCAATCGGTGACCGTCACTTTAGAAGCTGAAATCTGAAGTACCATCGTGTGGCTTGTTTTGGCATCCGATTTGATTAAACGGCAAACATCAAGGCCGTTGAAATCAGGCAAGACGACGTCCAACAACACCAACTGGGGCCGCTCTTGCGCGACCCGGCGCAACGTCTCCGCTCCCGTCCCCGCTTCGATGACCCGGTAGCCCGCTCGCTGAAGAATGCGTGTTTTGGTGTAGCGTCCCGCCTCGTCGTCGTCGACGTTCAGAACTGTGTAAACGTAATCATCATTCATCGTATATCGTCCTGAGGAAACTACCCCCGAAACATGGGCGCACCGGGCTAACGTCTCATTTTGCTGGTTTCCTCCAGGTCTATGTCGCTAGATGTCTAAGTTAAGCTGGTATATCCAAGCGAATGCCTTGCAACGCTTTCTCCAATGCCTCCGGGGTTAGATCCTCTTTTTTAATCAGGCCTTGAGCTGTGGTGTTGATTCTTGATTGTTCCTCGGACAGCGGTGTCTCCGATGTTATGATGATCACTGGGATGTCGCGAGTTGCCGGATCGGTTTTTAGGATCTCTAGCACGCTGGACCCAGACATCCCGGGCATCTTCAGATCCAGAAAAATCGCTTCTGGTCGCTGTTCCGCGGCGAGCCGAAGACCTTCCATGCCATTCGTTGCTTCCGTGACGTGAACCGGAAACTCGCTTAAGAATCGTCGCAGCAGATAGCGAGCCGATTCCTCATCATCGACAACGAGAACAGTTTTGAGCGCGCGATGCTGGCGCCTGCGTCGAACGTTCTGATCCAGAGGTGTTGCTGGTGGCAGTAGATCGTTGAGTTTCCCGATTAGTTGTTGGCGGCTGATGGGCTTTACTAGGTAAGCGTCGGCGCCCAGTGCGAGTCCCTTGTTTGGGTCCTCCACGGTGGTGGCGACCAGAACAGGAATGTTTTTGGTTTCCTCCGCCGCTTTCATTTGGCTCAACCACTGCCACGAATCTTCACCGCGCAAAAGAATATCGAGAATGACTGCCCCCGGACGCAGCTGGCGCATGACTTCGCGCGCGCGGCGCAAGCCGGCAGCAGGAATGACCCTGAAATTTGTTTCACGCAAATACTTCTCGTATAGCAAGCGCGTTTCAGGCTCATCTTCGATCACGAGCAGCGGAATCTTACCGCCATCAGACTCGCCGGTGAGAGCTTCGACGAGCGCGGGTAACTCCTCTTCAACTGCAATGTAATCGGTCGGGACGGTGAGGCTGAAAACCGATCCTACTCCG
>DATACQ010000509.1:0-2077 GCA_036258955.1 Binatia bacterium | reverse complement strand
GCTAGCGTTAGACGTCTCGTTTGCAGGTCGCCATAGTCCCGTGAGGGGCACGCGATTTTAGCTTCACGGCATTTGATCATCGCTCGCTCGAGGGTGAAAATCGTAGCCTAGGAATCGGGAGAAACAGAACTCTCAGGGGCGTCGTGTAAAGGAACCCGTGTGGCCAACGCAGCAAACCCACCGGACAGGGCGGGCAAGCCCGCGCTCAAGCGGGTCATTGGGCGCCGGATGCTGCTTTGCTTTGTTCTCGGCGATATCCTCGGCGCCGGTATTTACGCGCTCGTCGGCAAGGTGGCGGGGCACGTCGGAGGAATGCTTTGGCTGCCGTTTCTGCTGGCTTTCGTACTCGCCTCACTGACTGCTGCCGCTTATGCCGAACTGTCCGGCAAATATTCCCGGGCCTCCGGGGCGGCGCTCTATGTGAACCAGGCGTTCGGCGTTCCTTTCGTAACGTTCATCGTCGCCTTCGCCGTGATGATGAGCGGCGTCACTTCGGCCAGCGCCGCGGCCAGGGCTTTCGGCGGCAGCTACCTCGCCGAGTTCGTCACCCTGCCAGTCCTCATCAGCGCCTTGATTTTCCTCGGGCTCGTCACGCTCGTGAACTTCATTGGAATTTCCGAGTCTGTCAAGGTCAATGTAGTTCTAACCATTGTCGAGGCGTTCGGTTTACTTGTCATCATCGCCATTGGCATTTACGCGTTGTGGATGGGGCAGGGGAATTCTGCCAGAGCCATCGAGTTCGACCCGGCAAACGGGGCGCTACTTGGCATTCTCGGGGGAACGGCGCTGGCGTTCTATGCGCTGCTCGGTTTTGAGGATTCGGTTAACCTGGCGGAGGAGGCCAGAAATCCACCAAAGGATTTTCCCTTCGCGCTCTTCGGCGGCTTGATCGCCGCCGCGTTAATCTACATCGCAGTCGCTTTCACCGCCACCATGCTAGTCGATAGTCAGACCCTGACGACGTCCTCCGGGCCGCTGCTGGAGGTGGTCAAGGTCGCGGGCCTGGCGTTTCCGCCCAAGTTGTTCGCGCTGATAGCGTTGCTGGCGGTCAGCAACACCGCATTGATGAACATGATCATGGCGTCGCGCCTGGTGTACGGTATGGCCCGCGAGGAAGTCGTGCCCCCGGTGTTCGCCATTGTGCATCCAACCCGGAGCACGCCGTGGGTAGCGATCCTGTTCACAGTCGCTATTGCGGTCGTGCTGGTCGCCACCGGCGACGTAGGTAACCTGGCAGACACCACCGTGCTCCTGCTGTTGTGCGTCTTCACGCTTGTCAATGTATCCGTGCTGGTGCTCCGCCGCCATCCCGTCGATCATGACCATTACCGAGCACCGACGTGGATGCCGCTGCTTGGCGCATTGGCCTGCCTGCTTCTCGTTCTTCCGATTACCGGCCGCGCCGCCGCAGTCTATGCGCGCGCCGGCGTGCTAATCGCTCTCGGCATCGCACTTTGGTTCGTCAACCGACTGTTCCTTCAGAAGGCGGGAGAGGCCGGCGTTACCACCATGACGCCGGAGAAATAACCCGAACGCGATTGGCGCCGTCGCCGCTAAGGATCGGGTCAGGTTTTCTATTCTTCGCTCCAATGCAATAGATCATCGGGCTGCTTGTCATCTCTCACTCAGATTAATTCGAGGCGAATTGCGATAAGCGTCGCAGCGCTTTACTCGGGTCTGGCGAACGAAATATGCTGCAGTTGGTTCGAATTCGCAATAGTTTAGGCGGTTCATCAGCATCTGCCTTTCCTCTCCACTCGATCTTTGTTGATTTTACAGGAGAGGGCAAACTGGCCAGTTGCCGCGCCCGGACGGCCGCTGGGCGCGCGCTTATCGTTTGAGCTCTGGCAGCACTTCGTTTCCCAAGAGATCGATTTGCTCGCGCCAATCCGCATAACGGAAACGGAGATCGTAAACGATGTGATCTGCGCCTGACTCTTCGTAGGTGCGGCTTTCGCGTACGATATCCGCCGGAGTTCCTGCGAGGATGTAGCCGCGGATATCATCCAATGTTGAAAACACTCCGCCCGGTGGTTTCACCCATGTCGGGTATTTGCCTGCTTCCGCAATCAATGCC
>DATACQ010000508.1:0-3508 GCA_036258955.1 Binatia bacterium | reverse complement strand
GCAACTATCTCCGGCGGATGAGCGAAAAGCCAGAGAATCAGCGGCGCGGCCCAGGCCGCGATCAGTGACCCCAACGAAACCATCCGGCTAGGCGCCACGGTCGCGACGAAAATACCGACTAATAGTAGAGTCGCAGCCGGTGCCAGGCCGAGAAAAACCCCCAGCGCAGTAGCGACGCCCTTTCCACCCTGAAATCGTAGAAAAACTGGATACAGGTGACCCAAGAAAACCGCCGTGCCAACCGCGGCCACGCACCACAAGCTAACCCCTAAGTGCAACGCCACGAATACCGCTAACCAACCTTTCCCGACATCAAGCATCAACGTCAAAGCGCCCTGGCCTTTGCCTACCACACGAGCAACATTGGTTGCCCCGACATTGCCGCTGCCGGCTTTGCGCACATCGACGCCGGCCAGGCTGCCCAAGATGTAACCCGTGGGCACGGAGCCGACCAGATACGCTGACACGATCAAGACGATTTCAATCATTCGCAGTCAACCAGCCCGTAGCGGAGCCTAGCCTACTCCTGCCGCTTCGCATTGACGACACTGTGAGTTTTAGCGGCGCGGCAATTCACAGGCTGAGCATTCCGTGTTAAGCCATTCCGGTCTTCTATGCCAGGGAAGAACTCGTATTTCCGCAACTTCCCTGCACCGACACCGGTGCCTGGAATCTCAACGGCCCCGGCGTTCGGTGGCTAACCTAGGACCTTTATAAGAAAGAATAAAGGATGAGGGATGAAGGCCGCAAACCACGTCTTCAGGACTGCTCGTCGCGAGGGAAACGATAAAAGCCCCGCACGATGATCGCTGCGGGGCTTTTTGTCTTCTGGTTTGTCTGGAGCACTAAGCAGGGCGCTTGTAGAATTCAGGATTCATACGGCTGGTGGTGCCGGACTTCGCTAACTCCTCTTCAAACATCTTGCGAATCCACGGCGCCTCATCGTAATACTCGATCTGGTTACCCCCGGCCTTCACATCTTTATCGACTTTGGTGATATCACCGAAGCCTTCACCTAGACTGTATTTGATGCCGCCGAGCCGAGGCGGCAGATAGCGCGCCCCGGTAGGGCCGGTGTTGAAGTGTTGGTGAAACATCATCGCCGGTGGGGTAAAAACACTGCCATCCTGCCAGTCATAGCGCTTCGGCTCCTCACCTTCCCTCCAGAACAGCGAGAAGCCCTTACCTTTGATGATCATGACGTTGAATCCCGGTCCATGGCGGTGGGCTTTCTTGTAAGTGCCCACAGGGAATTCGGAAATGTGTGCGGCCATCGATCCGTTGGCCAGTTCGAGCATGACGTTTTTCCCGGAGGCGCCACGCTCCACCCAATCCTCTAGTTTGAAGTTGCGCGCATCGGCGATGAAGTTAGTATCCCAGACGCGGCCTGGGTATGCCTTTCCTTTGCCGCTAAAATATTCCGGATCGCCATCAAATCGGTCGATAAAATCACGTGGCGTATTGAAGATAAAATCCGCATTGTGAAAAAGATTGAACACGATGGGCATGCTGTTCACGGAGAAAAATCTCGCAGGCTCATCGCCCGAACCATTAAAGTGCTGGTACCAAGCATTGAGCGGCAGGGCAAACAAGCTACCCTCCTGCCACTCAAAAGTCTGCTTCGCTCCTTTTTCGTTCCAAATAGTCGTGGCACCCCTGCCTTTTAACACGAAATGTAAGTCTTCGTAGAGATGGCGTTGCGGATTCAGCTTCTTACCTGCTGGTATTTCGCTCACATAGGCGCCCGTCGCCCCCTCAGCCCCTTCCATATTGATAAAGGCGCCGTTGCCGCCGGTACGATCCCAAGGTTTAAGCTCGACCTTCTTTAGATCCTGCACGAAAAACGTCTTGATCACCGGTATACCTTCGCCGAGTTGCCATTTGTCGTAGTAAGGGATGTTATCCATCACGTCTTCATTCTGTACTGCGGGCTTAGCCATAAATTTCCCTCCGGTATACTGCAAACCTCTTATCCAAGACTCGTCATAAAAGCAAGGTTACCATAGCCCCGGACTCATTGCATCGATGCCATAGCAACTGGGGAACGTTCCCCATGATGAGGCGTGCGACCAACCCGGCGCTGACCGGATCTTTTGGAGCCTTGGACCTGTTGACCGTTGAACCTTTGGCCGCGATCCGCAGTTAGTCTTTATGCGGAGGCGAGGAGCAAACCTTTCGTAGCGAAGCCAATAGATTCTGCCTCTGACCGGACGTCTATCAGCGGTGCTTGTGCCCTGCCAAAAATTTTAAGCCATCGGCAGCGAAAAGGGCGAAAATGACTTTGGAGCTGCATGCTTGGTGTCTTCGCTAGTTCAAGCTCGCCCCTCGTTCGCGCGGTAGCTAGGTTCAACTGCGGAACCGCGTTTAATAGCGGCTCCGGCGTTGACAATAGTGGAAAAACTCTACTAAATGGCTTTAACTCACCGGTCGCATCTCAACAAATCACAATCGTAAGGAGAACCGTTTTGGCCACACCTATAACGGCCCCGATGGTCGGGAAAATTCTGAAAGTCGAGAAGAGCGTCGGCGATCGCGTCGAGGAAGACGATGTCGTCATTGTCATGGAAGCGATGAAAATGGAGATTCCCGTCGTAGCGCCGGCCAGCGGAACGCTAAAGGAACTCAAGGTTGCGCCCGGGCAAGCCGTCGAAGCCGACCAAATTCTAGGCCAGATCGAGTAGCATCCCGCGCCGTATCTTTTCTAGCAGTTGGAGAATTCGCCATGGACGACATCTGGACCTTCGGGTTTACGGTCGCTGTGCTCGGTATGCTCGGCACCATGCTCGTGCTGTGGGTGTTGAGCATTGTGATTTTGTTACTCAAGCGAATCTTCCCGCCGGCCGCCGAGATGGTGGACAGCAAGAAAGGCTAACCTGCGCCATGGAGTCGGCAGTGATTTCGGGCCTTAACGGCCTTGTGCTTGGCATCACAAACCTGGCACCGGGCCATGTGATCATGCTCGCGATCGCCTCGCTGCTTCTTTATCTGGGAATTAAAAAGGGGTACGAACCTTTGCTTCTCGTGCCCATTGGTTTCGGCGCTATATTGGTCAACATTCCGCTGGCCGGAATGATGGCCGAGGATGGCTTCTTGCGGTTTTTCTACGATGCCGGCGTGCGCACCGAAGTATTTCCCTTGCTGATTTTTTTTGGTATCGGCGCGATGACCGATTTCCAACCGTTACTGGAAAACCCCAAGATCATACTTTTGGGCGCGGCGGGGCAGTTTGGCATCTTTCTCACCCTGCTGCTCGCTCTTGCCGTCGGTTTCGACAAGCTTGACGCGGTTGCCGTCGCTATCATTGGGGCTTGCGATGGACCCACTGCGATTTATGTAAGCTCAAAATTCGCGCCCCACCTCCTGGGTGCGGTCTCCGTTGCCGCATATTCGTACATGGCTTTGGTGCCGCTGATACAGCCGCCGATTATGCGCGCGCTAACCACCGATCGAGAACGACAAATCGTGATGGGAGCGACCAAGCAACCGGTGTCCAAAACGACGAAAATTC
>DATACQ010000507.1:0-7058 GCA_036258955.1 Binatia bacterium | reverse complement strand
CTCAATTTCATTACGCTGAAGATTAAAGACGCGATCTGCGATAAGAGCCGCCGCCTCTCGGGACGGCGTCCGGATGTCAACACCCGCGACCCCGATGTGCCTATACAGGCCCACCTGACGGACCGTGAGTTTATGCTTTACCTCGATACAACGGGTGAGCCGTTGTTCAAGCGCGGCCAGCGGCTTGTAGCAGGTGATGCGCCTTTGAGGGAAAATCTCGCTGCTGGCATCCTGCGGCTCGCTGGATGGGTCCCCGGCATTCCATTGTTGGATCCCATGTGTGGTAGCGGAACGATACTGTTGGAGGCCGCGCAGATGGCGCTGGATATCGCGCCTGGCTTGCGGCGCCGCTTTTCATTCGAGAAGCTTAAGAACTTCGATCCGCGCGTATGGCGCGAGCTTCTGCGGCGAGCTGCGGATCGCCAAAAAAATCTCACAGCGCAGGCGATCCACGGCAGCGATATCTCGGTCGGCGCTCTGAAGGCGGCGCGTGCCAATTTGCGGGCGAACGGATTAGAGAACGTGGTTACCCTCAAACAAGCCGATGTTCTGGATATATCAGCTCCGGCAGAGGAAGGTGTCATCGTCACGAATCCGCCCTATGGTGTCCGCCTTAGCGAACGCGAGGCGCTGGCGGAGTTCTATCCAAAACTCGGCGATGCGCTGAAGAAGCGGTTTAGCGGCTGGCGCGCCTACCTCCTGAGCGCCGATATGCGCCTGCCAAAGCTCATCCATCTGGCAGCATCCAAGCGGATTCCGCTTTATAACGGCGCCCTAGAGTGCCGCTTATTCGAATACAAAATGGTAACCGGACGCATGAAGAAGGAAACGCCTGAGATTTCCGCGGCAAGCGATGAGTGACCATTTCTGGTACGGCCCCGATTTGCCACATAAACCGTATCAATTTAGGGACACTAGAGGCTTACATTTGGCTCGCTCTTTATGGCACCGATCGGTAGCCCGGTCCGGCAACGAGCGTGTCTTTTATGGCGCTTATAAGCCGCCTTCTCATTATCTTAACCGTTGAAATCATCTTGACTTCTCCGAGAGCGTGGCTAACTTCCGGGCATCTGTTGCTCTCTACCGAGCGCAAAGGAGGTTAGAACAATGGCACAGTGGAATCCATTCGAAGAGATGGAAGCTCTTCGTCGCGAGGTCGATCGGGCATTCTCAGATTTCGGCCGCGGAGAGAATCCTTCGTACAAAGTCGCCTTTCTGCCTGGCATTGGACCGAGGAGGTACCCGCTGATTAATCTTTCCGAGGACAAGGATAAATTGTACGTTGAAGCGCTCACACCAGGGGTCGATCCTAAATCCCTGAACGTCTCGGTCATGCAGAACCGGCTCACCCTGTCAGGAGAAAAGAGCCCCATCGGCAGCGATGTTAAACCTGAAGCATTTCACAGGAATGAGAGGGCCAGCGGGAAGTTTCTTCGCACGCTGGATTTGCCAGTGGAAGTCGATGATGGAAGCGTTCAAGCAGAATACAAGAACGGGCTTCTGCTTGTGACGATTCCCAAGGCTGAGAAAGCGAAACCGAAACAGATCAAGGTCAGTGTTGCTTGACCTCGGTGCACGAAATTCATAAAGGAGGCTACGATCATGGCGGAGAAAACCGTGCCGGCAGCGGCTAAGGAAAGAAACATAGCAACACGAGAAGAGACCAGAAGCCAGGAGCGTTATGTTACGCCGCCAGTAGACATATATGAGGATCGCGAGGGCCTGGTAGTGAAGGCCGATTTGCCAGGAATTTCGAAAGAAAATTTGGACGTGCGTGTAGAAAACGGGCTTCTGACAATACAAACGAAATCCGGAAATGCGAGCGTGAGCGGTGCTCCGGTCTATCGCGAATACGAGTTGGTTAACTTTTTCCGGCAGTTCGAATTGAGCGACAAAGTGGACCAGCAAAAGATTTCCGCGGACTTGAAGCACGGCGTCCTGACACTTACCCTTCCGCGCGCGGAAGAAGCGAAGCCAAAGAAGATCGAAGTTAAAGTCGCATAAGTAACGCTTCACTTCTCGCCGCGATTGTGTCGCCGGTAAATGCGTCGAGGGGCCTCACGGCAGGCCCCTCGAACCTTGCCAAGGCCGGTGCGGAGCAGACGAGACTTGTTCACAATTCCGAGGCGTTCGAAACCTTTCCCGGTGGAATCTTGAACGATCGGACAAACGAGCTTGCAAGTTCTTCTGCAAAATTGGTAGTCGAAATTCCTTAGTCCTCTCCTATTAAACTTCGTGGGTGCAGCGGGCGATCCTCTTCTACAGAGGCATCGCTGGCGACGCTTCCTGAAAAGTACCAGCTTCAAAACAGTGACGGCTTCCGTCGAGCGGCGGCTTAGCTGGCGCAAGCCGGCGTAAAAGCATAATACTAATGTATGACACGAACTCAGATCATCATCGTCCGGCTCGCATTGATAACCGCTGTGACTGCCATTACCTATCTGGCTACGACACGGCAAGAACTTCCCCTAGCTAAAGAAATCTCGGACAAAGCCAACCACATTGTAGCGTTTTGTGTTTTGGCGCTGCTCGTGGATTATTCCTTCCCTGAGAAAGGGCTCGGATTCGCAAAAATTTGCGCTTTGCTGACCTATGGTCTGTTGATTGAGATCACGCAAAGCTTTTTGCCAAACCGGACGCCTTCATTGATTGATTTATTGGCGGATGGAATCGGGATCACGATGTACAAGCTGTCGCTACCTGTACTCAAGTATATCCCGGTGTTCGGCTCGCGCTGGAGAGTCCGGGCGGAGAGTTGAACACGCCGCTATTCCGCCGTTCCTGGCATCTTGAGGGCGGAGAGCTGCCGCCTTCCGCCAACACACGGATGGCCCCGAGTATTAAAACGCGGAAGGGCAGATTGGCTTAATTTTCCAGCAATGGTTTCATCCGTTCGATGACCTCTGGCGGAACCGTGCCGATCTCCCGGCCCAAAGCCTCGATCTGTTCACCTGTCATCAGGCTGGGTTCCAAGCCTTTGCTTTTGGCATCGGCGATTACATCGGGATCGTTCATCATTTTAGCAAAACCGTCACGCAGCGCCTTGAGCCGATCGGCGGGAATCCCCGGCGGGCCGAAGAACGGCCGGCCCATCTCGTCGGGGAGCACGAATATTTTGGCAATGCGTCGATGCAAGTCGCTGGTTTTCTGCTTATCCATAAACTCCCACACAGTTGGGACATTAGGCAGATTGGGATGGCGCTTTTGACCGCCCTGCGTGAGCACGCGCACAAAACCCGTCTTGGCCCACGTGCGCCCGGGTTCGCTGCCGAAGTACGCTTGCACCGACCCACACCAGCAATGCACCTCGCCCCGTTCGATGGCGAGGTTGGCATCGGCCGCGCCTTGATAGCCGGGCACCATCGCCAGTTTGAGGCCGAACGCCTCCTGCAAGAGTCTTGGAAAATAATAGGCCGCCGTGCCGAGCCCGGTGGCCGCACACTTGGGCGGCTCCACTGCATCGCGCATGTCCAACAATGTTTTATAGGGCGTATCCGCGCGGATATAGAAAATCCGGTCCGTTTTTTCGGGCGAGCCGATCCAGCTGTACTTGAACCATTCGAACTTAATTTCTTTCTGGCCTGAGAGCTGCTGGATGTAAAGCCCGGGACTTACCACTCCAAGCGTCAAACCATCCGGTTTTGCCACGCCGTAGACGTAGTTTGCCGCAATCATTGAGCCGCCGCCGGTCATGTTCTGCACTACGAAATTGGGATTCCCCTGAACGTATTTCCCCAAGTGCTGGGCGATAAGCCTCGCCCATACATCGAAAGCGCCCCCGGCGCTGAATCCGACCCGAATGGTTACGGTTTGTCCCTGATAAAACGAGCTCTGGGCAGGAGCATCCGATATTGATATCAAACACATGAGTAGTGCGGCCAGTAATAGTCTCATTTTGTGATCCCTTCGACGCTTCGCCCCGACGGCGGGAGCGTTTCTTCTCTGATCTGCGGCGGCTCTGTGTTTGACCTCGTCACTGGTACAATGTCCGCCTTCTGTACAAAGGCATTCGGCCTGTCACTACGGGAAACAACCAACGCCTCAGTTGCCGTGAACCCCGCCACGTTAAGTTTCGTGCCTCTATCGAGAGGAATTCGTTTGCCTTCCTGAGTTACGAGCGTAGTATTCGCGATGGTTTCGTAAACCTGAATTTTGCTGAGAAAGGTGACGTCCTCGATGCTTGCCGCCCAACTTGGGGAGGCGATAACGAGAGCGATTACACCCGAGATCATCCATGCGGTTTTCATAGGGCTGTTTTACAAGTTGCCTTTGCGGTAACGGGCTCGTGAATCATCAAAGCCTTTGGCTGTGAACGCAGTTTATATTTCTCCCTTGGTCAAAGTAAATAGAAGCAGCCGGCTGGGCTAGCAGTGAGCCTGCGACGTCCATCGACCGAGAGCTCTCCTCGGAGGCAATCTCGTAAACTACCCGCGGGTCATAACGACGAAACTGCCCATTGATCAGCGCTGTCCGGGTGACAATGACCTTTAGCGGGTGTGGAGGTTTGCACTCATTTGAGGTTCGTCGTACCGTCCAGCCAGACGTTCAGCGGCGGAGGAGCCCCAGCTTTTCCGAACGCTAAGATCTTTGGAGGGGCACATGAAACAAGATTTTATCGATGCTGATGGTCACGTCCTCGAAGACGAAACTCTCCTCGACTTCCTCGAGGAACCGTATCGCAGCTGCAAAACCGAGGGAGGAATCATCGGGCCGATACGAAATGTTCTGGGCAATGTTTTTCCCAACTTGGATTTTCTTCACCTGGCGACTTTCAAACGCAGTGAGCGGGCTTTTGGTGGCGGCAAGCGGGTTGGTCCAGATCAGTGGGTAGAATTTATCGACGTGGCAAATTTCGAATCTGCGTTTCTTTACCCGACCGCTGGACTCGCCATCGGCAATATCGTCCATCCTGATTGGGCATGTGTGGTGGCGCGCGCTTACAACAACTGGATTCACGACCGCTACATGAAGCGCAGCCCGCGTCTGAAAGGCATGGCGCTTATCCCCATGCAGGACGTGAGCGAGGCCGTCAAGGAGTTGCGTCGGGCGGTGAAGGAGCTTGGCATGCCCGGGGCGATGCTGCCGTCCCGCGGGTTGGCTTACGATCTGGGACATCGGACGTATTGGCCGGTCTATGCGGAAGCCGAGAGGTTGGGTTGCGCGCTCGCCGTGCACGGCGGCTGCCATCATGGCATGGCACTTGACAGTTTTGAAACCTTCGTGCCCATCCATGGGTTGGGTCACCCGCTTTCGCTGATCATCGCGTTCTCGGGTATGGTGTATCACGGCGTCTTTGATGAATTTCCGCGGCTGCGGGTCGGGTTTCTGGAGGGCGGCGCCGCCTGGGCGACTTTCTGGATGGATCGGATGGATCGTTCCCATCACTATTTTGGCGAGCTGAATCTCCAGGGAAGATACAAAGGTCCATCCATGCAGCGCAAACCCAGTGAGTACCTGAAAAAGGAAAATGTTTTTATCGGCTGCGAAGGCGGTGAGGAAGGTTTGGAGTACCAGGTCAAGCGAGCTGGGAACTCTCATTTCCTATTTGCCAGCGATTTTCCCCATGAGATTGGGCCTGAAGATATCATGCACGAGATTGAAGAAGTGCAGGAATATCCGGGTCTGTCCGACGAGGACAAAACGGCCATTCTCGGAGCCAATGCGCGACGCTTTTATCAGATTCCTTAATGAAAATTTCTATACTTTATACTCCGGCTTGCGCAAATCTTCGCCCTTAACTCTTCGGGAGAAGTTTTTTCGCGCCAAGTCGCCAGGAGGCCAAGTTTTCGGACTCTTTGTTTCTGCCCTTGCGGCTAGCGGAGAATCGAAGGGGTCGGGAGTCTTTGACCCAAGGATTCCCGGCCCCTAATTTGAGCTCCTCCCCAACCGCGATTTTCCCCGCAAAGACGCTAGGCTCGCGAAAAAAGATCCTCTTTTGTTTCTCAGAAGCTTCGCGCCTTTGCGTCTTTGCCGAGGAATTCCGGTTCTTTCATTGCGGCTTTGCCGCTCTAGGACCTCTGTGGTGAAGGTCCGGTCCTCTTTTGGTTGCGATTTTTTGCCGCTCTATGATCAAGGCGAGTTCTTCACTTGAGTTGCGAGACGGTAAAGAAAACTGTCCAAAGCTTCGGTGCGATGAGCGAAATCCTCCACGACGCCACTGCTCCCTGGTTGACTCTTCGTGGTAAACTTCCCCTGTCGTCCTCCGACGACAATAAATGTGCTTGCCCGCGACCGCTTCAGAAAAAGAATAACATCTTCCCCGGAAGAGAAATCAGCTAGCCCGGGAACGCCCTGCACCACTTCTCCGAGCGATCCGCCCGGTTGTTCGATCGTGACGGAGGACACTTTTTGTCCTTTTAGTTGCTGCATAACCGAAATCTTGATGATTGTCCTCACAGAAGATCGATCGGAAGCCGGGCGGTTTTTCAGTTCATCCACTGTGCCCCGGATGATCAGATCAGCTTCGTCCACAAGCCGGTCGAAAGATAACTTCTGAAGCGTGTTGGCATCAGCAACGCTCAGAGCTGCGCAAAAAGTAGCGATAAGGATTTTTAGCTGCCACACGTTCGCTCCAATAGAGGGCATAAGAACTCCTTAGGGCGCTGCTACGTTCGTCCCCCTGCTATTTCGGATTGAGCTTTCTTTCTTCACCACCACTCTCGCAGTCATACGCCGTCTCTGTGCGATCGTCGCGGTTCCTAAAAGCGGGCTTAATGTCCGACCGTCTACCGATTGCCTGCAAATCGTAAACTCTGGGCGACCTCTGACGCTCCGCTACGATCGCCAGTTTCTAACGTCCGCTTTTTGATCTCACCGCCGGCGCCGAACCCGTACATGGTCAAATCCTTGTCAGTATTCTCAAACAGATCATCCAGGCCCGCCCAGTGGCCAAACTCATGGGTGGCGATGTTCTGCAGGTCGTAGGCGTCGGGAGCGTCGAGGCTTTTCTGACATTCATCGGAACCTGTAAAATTCGCCCAGGGATATCGTTTGTTAAACAGTGTATCCACCTCCAGAACCTCTCCCGAGATTCTGGAATACCAGACGAAGGTGAGCCC
>DATACQ010000506.1:0-1983 GCA_036258955.1 Binatia bacterium | reverse complement strand
CGCGGTATGAATAATCTGGGCGAGCAAACACCCAGTGAAATGCGCGCGGCGGCGTCCTTTAGCAAAAAAGTATGATTGCGAAATCTGACGCGAATAGGGGAGTCTTGGCTCGCTCGGACGATAAGGATTCGATGGTGGCGTGTGGCGGGACGCACCACCCACCAGTCCCCGGCGCGTGTCGCCGACTCGTAGCCATAAAAGTCCACGAGTCGAGGCTCCGAGTAGCGTACATCGATGGATTCAAAGCTCGCACGGTTGATCTCAAATCTCTCCTCGACTTGGGAGCCATAAATTGAATGCGTAAATGCGATCTCGAGCAGGTCACCGTCAGCAACCGCATAGGTCGGCGTCTGAGCCGCGCTTTCAACCGTCACGCAGAACTCTTCGGCGCTAGCCGGGGCACCTGACAATGCAAGCAGGACGAGCGCTGCCGATCGCCTCATCGAGAAAAGTTTCATCCCTGCGTGCCGGGAACTTTCACGCCTTTTTCCTTATAAAAACGCAGTGCGCCTGTATGAAACGGTATCGGTGAGCCCACGACAGCGTTTTTAAGGTTGATTTCCTTGGCCGCTGAATGCACGGCAACCAGATCGGCTGTGCGCTCGTGCAGAAGCTTGGTGATCTGATAGGCGAGATTCTCGTCCATGCGTTCATGGACGGCGAGAAGATTTGTCGCCGCCGCCACCTGCACGTCGGCGTCCATCCCTCCGTAAGTGCCTTTTGCTATCGTTGCTACGAAGTAGAGCGGTCCGTACTTGCTTACCATCTTCGGTACCGCATCGGCGTGGGGAATCAAATGAATTCTTAGGCCCGGTGTGGCACCCAGATCGAGGATCGCCGCGGTCGGTAATCCGCCGTCCCAAAAGAAGGCGTCGAGCTTTCGGTCTTTCAGCGCCCCGGCAGATTCCGCTGCTCCGAGGCGGTCCTGGTTTTTAAAATCTTTCGGGGTGAGACCATAGGCTTCGAGCACGCGCAGCCCCTTGACTTCAACTCCTGAACCCGGCGCTCCGGTGGAGACTCGCTTGCCTTTCAAATCCGGCACCGTTTTGATGCCGCTGCCGTCGATCGCGACGATCTGCATGTAGTTCGCGTAAATCGATGAGAGCGCCCGGACGGCGACTTTGTCGCTTAGTCCCTTTACTTTTCCTTGATAGGCCTCCAACGCCGTGTCCGGAAGGGTGAAGACAAGGGCCACGCGGTTGCCGTGCAGTAGCTTCATATTGTCAACGGACGCCGTGGTTACTTCCGCGGTGGCTTCCACGCCTGGTATGTGTTTCGAAATCAGTGCGGCCAGGCCGCCGCCGAGCGGGTAATAGACCCCGCCGGTGCCGCCAGTGGCGATGGCCAAGCGGGTTTTTACCTGCGCAGACGCGTTCTTAAGTCCAAATGTAAACAGAGCAAATGCCGCCACTGCTGCGAGAAGCATGCGTTGAGAGTTAAATTTCATCGATAACAATCCTCCAATCCTGGCTGGCGGTAAAATACGTTCCGCCCTACAACCATGTCAACACCTCGGTCGGCGGGTCTAGACGTTTACTAGATAAGCGAAACTGAACCCGAATCCCGAAATTGAACCTACATACCGCGAGAACGAGAGACCGAGCCTGAAGTAGCGAAGACACCAAGCACGCACTATCAAAGTTATTGGCCCTTTTCGCAGAAGATCTTTAAGACTTTCGCACGGGACAAGCACCGCTAATGGACGTCAGGTCAGAGATAGAATCTAGTGGCTTCGCTAACCGGAGGTTTGCTCCTCGTTCTTGCCCAGTCCGAACTGCGGAACGCGCTGAACCAGCGAAAGGACTGACACTCGAGAAATTACGCAACACGGCGTTTGAGAGGGCAAGACTTAAAGCCGGAACTGGAGTTTAGGGTTTGTAGTGAGTTATACTTCGAGAAGCTTTTTGACCTTATGACGAAAATAGCTCTGATCGTGTTGCTGGTCTTGATCGTGCTCTCGGTGATTCCGATGGTATCGGGCGA
>DATACQ010000505.1:0-7846 GCA_036258955.1 Binatia bacterium | reverse complement strand
GCCCCTGACCGACAAAGAGCTTCTGACGAAATATCACGACTGTGTGCGCACCCAGCTGAACCCGAATGAAACAGAGCACAGCGTGGCCTTGGTTCTGGGGCTCGAGAGGGTGGCGGATATTGGGACACTGCTCACGAGTCTAAGCTCGTCCTCGTACAAACCTTAACCGGATGTCAATCCGTATTGGATGGGCGAGACCTTGCCGGAAGCACTCCTGTCATTTATGCGGGAGAGATCGAAGCTCAGGGGAAGATCGAGCAGCTCCTCCGCCAAGATCTGTGTGCGGGCGCGAAGGCAAGCCAGACGTTCAAGGACACCACGCCCTAGTCAGCGGATCTCTTAGGTGGGTAGGGCTGATCGCGTTCAACGTCCTTAACGGGCGGTAGCTCGTTTCCGGATAATCCATCGAAGTCCGCTTCGCCGGAGGAATGGTGAATGACTGCCCCGTCGCCCGGCTCAGGACCCCGTGAGTCTCCCGAGCTCCGGCCGGTGCGGCCCAAAAAACGCGTGAGGAAACCGCTAAGTGAGCTTAATGTTTTCACGTTGGTATTCCCCTCTCTGTTGAATCATCACAAACTTATTGCGGAACACGCCGCCAAAACCGTCGTTCCAAACACGACGAGATGGTAGAGCAATGTCTATGCCACGCGCGCCAATGGTAGCAGGGCTCGGTTTGAACGAGCGATTTGGGACGCAAGTTCTTAGTTTAGATCCCTTCTCAGCTCTGCAGGTCTCGCGTTGTTCTAACTGGATCCCATATGTGAGACGTGCGCAATTGATTCGCTTTGCTTAAACTCGTGGCAACGTCTCGCAATGAGAATCACCTCGGAAAACTTAGAAAACAATCCGTTGATGCACCGTGAATTCTCGATGCGCGGTTAAATACATAGTTTGTTGACACGATTTCCTTGGATCATGAAGGAACGGTTCGCCAGTGCCCGGGACTGAATGCGGCTGACCCGTTCGTGTTTCGGGAATCAATTTGAGCCCGAACTCTTTTCGGCTCTCGAGCACCGTATGTTTCTGGTGTGGACGGATGTTTGCGTTTAAAACACCTGCGCTATTTGCCGTCCTCTAGGCTGACGACAATGATGGCATTGGCGATCAGCCAACCGTCGTCGCCCTTTTCATTTAGCACCTGCAATCCGCCGTGGACCACGTTGATGTGCCCGCCGCCGTGGGGCAGCGTTTCCAGTACCGCCTGGCGATCCACTGCCTCGGGTTTCGGCACGCCGATGGTTACATCCACCCTCATATCGTCGGCGGTTTTGCCCACTAGCCGAGGAAACCCCAAACTGCTGTGATGGATCGCATCGAACACCGCCCGCTTGGCGGCACTGGTGTAATCCAAGCCGTGAACATCTACTCCCATTCCCATCTCTGTAACGCACCGTACCAAAGCCATATCTAGTTACCTCCATTTGCGAGTTAACCGAACCGGTTGCGATACTCATTAGCAATGCGAGGACTTCGCCGTCAAGCTCGTAGCAGCCTACGCCCGAGACTGCTCTAATTGAGGGGCTTAGATGGAGGGAGATTTAAACGACTGCCGGAGCGGCATACGAGCGCCTGCAAAGCCATTAGCCACGAAATTATTGCCAAACGATCGTCCCTGGCCGTACAATCGTCGGAATACATTAGATCCGCCTACTGGCTCAGCTATAAGGAGCTTACGCATGATCCGTTTTCAGATCATCGAACGTCCCGGGGCGAATCTTCACAAGACTCTCGTCGATGCCATGCGGGCGGGCGAATTGCGGACGTTTGAAGCAACCCGGCGCGGGCGACGCATCCAGCATAAGAACCTGTCCTATCCGGGGTGGATGAACTGGTCCGTTCATGACGGGATGATTAACTGCGAAGTCATCAGTCCGCGTAAGCCGGGCCGCGAATGGCAGTTCTTTAGCGCCTTTCTCGGTCGCTTGGCAGACCGCTATGCCGGTGAGATTCTCGGCATTAATATTCAATTTCCCGGGTTACTGTCCGACTCGGCGAAAGTCGCTAAGGCGCGGCGGCGAGTACGGCGTAAGCGACCGAGGCGCCGTTAAGCTTCTCAGCTGTCATCGGTGCTTGGGTTGCTAGTTGAAGACGTCCGTTCTATAGCGGTTTTCAGCTCTTAACCGCCCGTTGCACATCAGAGAACCAGAACTCGCTAGCATTATTCACGGTCAGAGGAAAACTCGGGACACAGTGTCAGGCTAAGGAGTGAACCTCCAAGAAGAGCGGACATCGAGTAGTCTCGGGTCTCGCGTTTAGAGTCTCGGGTAGGTTTAAACCTCGACTCGAGACTCTAGACTCAAGTCGCAACGTTGGCGGCGACTGAAGAGGCTTGCTCCTCGGACGCAATTTCGCGAATAAACCGAGGTAGAAACCAGAAAACTACTCGTATCCCCAAACCTCATGCGCGGTCTTACTGACGAGTTCGAGCTTTTGCTTCTGCTCTTCAGGCGAGATCGGGTTACCAAGAACAGATGAAGCAAAACCACACTGCGTGCTGACGCCCAGCTTCGAAAGTGGAAAATACCTAGCAGCAGTCGTGATGCGATGGCGTAAGTAATCAATGGACTCAAGCTCGCCGCTCTTCGTGCTTATCAAGCCTAGCACGATGAATTTGTCTTCGGGTATGTCCTTGAGCGCTTCAAAGGTGCCCGAGCGACGATCGTCGTACTCGAGCAGCAGTCGCTGTACGTTCAGCCGCTGGAAGAGTCCACGGCTAACAGATTCGTAACCACCCTCGGCGAGCCACCGGCCGCCCTGATTGCCACGTCAGAGATGGAGCGCGAATGTGACACCGGAAAAACCAGCGATCATCGCATTATCCAGCTCGATGCCCCGCGCGAACCATTGCTCCAGATTCCAACCCTGGTTTTCGTAGAAATGCCGTGTCTTGGTATCGAGAATCAGCCCGTAGTGTGGCGCATCAATTTGGATGTAAGTGGCGCCCAACCGCACGAGCTCTTGCACCTCCTTACGCAAAATCTGAACTACATCGGAGAGGAAACTATCCAGACTGGGATATGCGCCACTGGAATGTTCGCGGGACCAGAAGTTTGCCCACAGCCCAGGACTCGGCAGCGTGATTTTAGGAATGCGGCGGGTCTTGCTCTTCAGATATGTAAACTCATCAGCGGATAAGTAGCGCTTTGGGACGAGCTTTCCCGTTGCGCCGAGGTTTTGCGGGCGCGCTCTGAGGAGAGTCCCTTTCGTGTTGTGCCACTCGCCCCAAAGAAAAGCGTCCATACTGAAGTCGCCAAAGCCCTCAACTGCCGCGGTCATTTGGCTCTGAAAAGACTGCCGCCGCAACTCGCCGTCCGTTATGATTTTGAGCCCTGCCGCCTCTTGCATTGCAATCGCGGCACAAACCGCGCGATCCTCAATTTCCCTGAAGCGAGCAGTGTCCATCTCGCGAGCCGCCATTCGGATCCGCGCCTCGATCAGCTCCGGGGGTCTGAGCAGGCTTCCAACCACATCAGCGTGAACGGTAATCATAGTGCAAGAGCTAGTAGCGGTGTGACGGATAAAAGGTCGAGCGATGCTCAGACGCGACTTCGGCCGCGAGAGCTTGTGCATGGTCTCGGTTTTTCACCATTGGCAAGGCTAAACGCGCTGAACTGAACGCGTTCACTCGGATAGCTGACCCGCGGGGCCTACTTTCGCAGGAATAAGACACAGTAGATGCAGCAAGGCCACGAAGATTCGATTACGTCTGATCGCGTGTGTTCCTCCAGTGGCATTTCTTTTGCTGTCTGTAGACACTGGGGGACGGAGCTTTCGGAAATTGTGTGTGCGAGTGTGTTGTGAACGGATCTTAATTATAAACGCAAGGCTGTTCACGGGTTTTCACGATTGAAAAGGCACGGTTGAGGAGTTGCCCCATGAACCACAAGAAGCAAATAGAAGAAGATGCGGCCAAGACGTACAATGCGTTCAAAGTCTTTGAAGGTAGAAAATACACCGGCATGAAGGTTGGCGGCCGCCACAAGTGGTACTACGAGAAGGGCGAGTGGAACGAGAAAAAGGTTACGCCGGATCGGTGGGAATTCAGTTATGCCGTGCCGAAACGGCGTGCGGGCCATGCCCCGCCGGGTTCCGGTGTTCCCGTTGGGACGGAGTATCACTGGTACATTCTTGCGCATCAGAACGTACGAAAGCTTGACGAGAATACTTACAGCACGGCCCTGACTGGGGTCAAGTACAAACTCGCACACAAACGCGCTGGAAAAGACACCTGGAGCTCGAGCGAAGGTGCGCAGCGACGCCAGCTCATCAAGATCTTACAGGAGATGATTGACGATTTAAGCGCGCAGACGCCGGCGGTGGAAGAACCCGCGCGCACGCTGGCGGTTGACCAGGCGCAAGCAGGTTCGAAAACTAAATCCACACGCCGCAGGCCCGGTAGACGTGCCGCACGCCAGGGCACGCCACCACGAAGGCGTTTGGTTGCTTCCGGCGGGCGGAGTCGTCGCTAAACGCAAATAATTTCATACGACGGCGGGTCAATGATGACTCACGTCCTTCGCCGTCCCGTGCCAGTACTTAGGTCAGGGTCACGTTTCGAATAAGTACTTAGCTTCTCGCCTGAAGATGCATCCCTCCTCGTCATGATTGTTTGTACAGCTTATCCATGCACGCCTAGTGCTGGGCCTCATCCAGCAGAGTCAAATTCCAGTGATCTTTCTCGCTTAACTGCTTGGCGCGCGGGTCGTCGATGGCGATCTGGTCGAGAATGGATCGCACCGCCTCCGGATTCGGGCGCAGATTCTTTGCTATGCGGGGCGCGGTCTCGTCGTACAGGTAGGTGAGCGCCTCCATGTCGGGGTTTCGGAAATATTTGAAGAAGACTTTCAGGCTTTCCTGTTTGTGCGCGAGCATGTATCGGATACCTTCCATGTAAGCGCGGAGAAAACTCACCAGGAGCGTGCGGTTTTGCTGCACGAACGCCGTCGTCGTATTGATGCCGCCACCTAGCGTCGGGACGTCGATCCTGTGCAAAATCCGCAAGCCATCGCGACTTCCGACAAGGTCGAGGGGCGGCGTGAATACCGCTCCATGAACCAGGCCGCTTTTGATCGCTTGCAGCCTTCCCGTGGGCGTCTCGCCGACCGGGAGAAATTTTACGTCGACCGCCGGATTGAGGCCATTATCACTGAGAATTTTGACCACGCGTGCATAGCTCGCGTCACGTCCTCTGCCCGTCCCGAGGACCTTGCCTTTCAAGTCCTGAATCGAGCGAATCGTCGGTTGCGTAACTAGCGAATACCCCAAAGAATTCATAGTCACGCCGATGCGCACCAGATTGGCACCCTGGAGATTCGCCAACGTCACGCCGGTGTCGGAGCCGAGGATGACATCCACGCTGCCGCTGATCAACGCCGGCAGCATGCGCGCGCCGCCGCTCAATAGGATTAGTTCCACGTTCAGGCCGCTCTTTTTCCAGAAGCCCGCCTCATATGTCACCCACGATGGTGTCGAGCCCGGGCCGAGGGTTGGATAAGCCACCCGTAACCTCTCGGCGCCATTCGACGGCGCCGCGTTGCACAGTGTGAGGCAAACGGAGCCAAGTATCAGTTTGATTATTGCGGTCACGTCTTTCATCTCCTACAACTTGACTTTATCGCCGGTGCGCTTCGCTGGAGAGCAGCGCTTGATTCACGGAGTCCTCTCTTCCGTTTCGCTTAGCCGACACCCGCATTGTCTGTCAATCGAGTCAGTCCATGTAGCATTCGCGGTTGCAGCGTTGAAGGATAAAACGTGCAGACCGCGGTTGACAGCTATCGTAGAGCTAAGCTATTCAGGCAACGACAATGTGGCATGACTTTGTCGCAAATATTCCCGCGCAATCTATTCTTTGGCGGGTCTCAGATGCGTTTGCCACTCATTCGACGTCGCCGAGGAGAACGATTCCATGGACGCAATCAGACGCAAAGTTAGTATCCGCACTGGCACAGTCCTGTGCGCAGCGGCGTTGTTCGTCTTATGCCAGCCGCACCCTGCCTCCACCCAGTCGCTGTTCTATCAAGATAAGACGATCACTGTGATCGCCGGCCAGGAGCCAGGAGGGTTGGGAGATTTGCGGCTGAAATCGATATTGCCGTATTTGAAAAAGCATATTCCTGGACAGCCGAATATCGTGACCGAATATATGCCCGGCGGCGGTGGCCGAAAGGCCGCGAACTATATCTATCGAACCGCTCGCCCCGACGGGCTGACGATCGGGTTTCCACCTGGCGGATTCATTCGGGCAGCAGCCCTGAAGGAACCCGGGGTGGATTACGAACTCGACAAATTCACTTTCTTCGGCACTGCCGAATCCGAGGACCACTATGTGTTTCTCACTAGGCGAGATGCCAATCTCGGTACATTGGAAACTCTCCGAGCGAGCTCCGGAATAAGAATTGGGGGGCAATCGGTGGGCCATGTGATCTATACGCTCGCACGATTGTTCGCGTATATTCTACGCTTGAAGGAGCCCAAATTTGTCACCGGATATTCCGGACCGGAGATGGATCAAGCGCTCTTGCGCGGGGAACTCGACGCACGAGTGAACGTCGTCCCTTCGTTACTGCGGCGCAATCCCGAGTGGATAGAAAAGAAATTGGTTGACGTTCACGTCATCTTGCAGATCCCTAAAGCCAGCACGCATCCGCGTTTCGCTCATGTGCCCGAACTTGAATCGTTTGCCAGGACGGACAAAGAGCGGCGGCTGCTAGAGATCTACCGGTCCTTCAGTATCGCCGGCGCGACCTTTATCACTCCGCCGGGCACACCGCCGGAGCGGATCCGGACGCTGCGGGATGCGATCACCGCTGCCTACCGGGATCCGGAATTTGTCAATTACTTTAAGAAGATCACCGGCGAGACGCCTTCACCGCTGATGCCGGATGAATATGATGAGATTATAAAGAAGCTTCCTCGCAAACCCGAAGACGTGGAGCTTTTTAAAAAAATTGCCGGTGCGGGTCCGCTGCCGCCGCATTAGACTTACCCGCAGTCCTTTTGCCGAGTGAACGTGCTAACGTGATTGCGATTCGAGACCAAGATGGCGGTTCAGGTGCGGGCTTCGCGTATAGTAGGAGCGGCCACGGCGATGGGCTTCCCTGAGATTGTGCTATAGACGAGCGCCGCAGAAAGCAGAAAAATAACGCCCATGATAATCATGAAACCGTCGTAGCTGCCGGTCATGTCGAAAGCGAGGCTCGCCAGCATCGGGCCTCCAGCGGAGCCGATCTGGTGGACGATGAAACTCAAACCCAAGATGACTCCCGCCATCCTCGGCCCGACAATCTCGTAGAACATCACGTTTTGAACCGCAATGGTGCCGAAGGTGGGTCCCATTGCGAGTGCCACGACGGCGTAGAAGAAAAGTTCGTTGGTCATATCCAGCGCAAGGACGAAGGTGCCTAAGCCGCGCACAAGATAAGTGAGAGCGAGCACTTGCGCGCGCCCATGGCGATCCGAGAGCCAGCCGAAAAGGAGCGCCGACACCGCCGCCGCTCCGCCAAAAACGCCGACAGCGATAGCTCCGACTCCGGTATCGAAACCTTTGCTCAACGCGATCGCCACAAGATGTACGGTCTGAAACAAACCCACGCCGCAAGAAAATCGTGCGGCGAACATCAAGATCATCGAACGATCGCGCAGGTAGGGAAGGCAGCTTCCCCAACTTGCGCGGTCCCGCCGGGTAGTCGCAACATCATTCGGGTCGCGCGCACCCAACCAACCTAGGGGAAATGCCACGGCGAGGAGTAAGACGCCACTGGCCAACGCCGCGGCGCGCCAATCGAATCTTTCTATCAAGAAGTAAAGCGCGGGGGAAAAGAACACCGGGCTTAGCGGTGAGGCCGTC
>DATACQ010000504.1:0-6897 GCA_036258955.1 Binatia bacterium | reverse complement strand
GCGATTATCCCCACCCGGGTGGTCTTTGCATCGAGTTGGGATAGCATGCGGCGGGACGCGATAATCTCTGCGGCAAAGATCGAGTTCCTGAGGTTGTATGCCGGCGGGCCGCCGGGGCCGGCGCTGGACAGCGAAATTTGCGGCCTTGAGCGTTCGGCGCCGGGCGATATGTACAGCGGAGGAAGATCGGCGAGATCCGGGAAATCAACGCCCGCGTAGTGAGCCGTACTGAGAGAGACGTCTATTAGAAAGAAAATATCGACATTGGGAGAACGCCCCCTGTGGCTCGCAACCTTGCCGGTCAGCAGGATCATACTTTGATCATGGGAAATGCGCGCGCCATTCTGAGGAGAAAGAATCTGGACCCGGGGCCCCGCCGCCCAACCAAAGTCCGCGAATGTGGCAAAAATGGCCACAGCAAGCCAGCGGCGACAGAATCGTTTGGCAAGCAATCGCATGATGAAGGGTCGACGCTAACATGAAAACGCCCGAGCTGTAAACGAAAGGCTGGACACGCGGCAGCTATGTACGCTGAAGAGCATAGCGTGCTATAATTTTGCGCATGAAAACTCAAATAACTTCAGCCGTGGCATTGGCTCTTCTCTCATTTTCCATCATCCCGGCGCGCGCGGAGTATACGTTGTTACTCAAGAACGGCCGGCGCATTACGGTGCAAAGCTACCGGGAGGACAATGGAGTAGTGAAGTTCACTGGATTGGGGGGCGAGATCGGCATCGCCAAGGAGCAGATCCTGACTATTCGTGAGGGAGATGGCGCGGAAGCTGGTGATTTCGACTTAACGAGGACGGAGGCGGCGCCCGCAGCCGGCAGCGACGCTGCCCGCCCGGCTCAGGAGGGTCGCGAAGGAAAGAATCCCGCGGACGAAGAGCGCGCCCGAGAAGAACAACAATACCTATCGAAGTTGAAGGAGCTAAACGAACGACTCAAGGCCACCCAAGACGCTTATGCGGAATCGATTCGGGGCAACGCAGGGCCGGACCCGATGCAGCTGATCACCGACGAACAAGTCCGGGCACGCCAGGATGACCTGAGCGCGCGCTTTAAGGATGCGCAAAACAACCCTTCGGAACCGGCGCCCGTAAAACTCCTGAATCCCTCGCCTTTTAGCAGCCTTCCGCCCAGCGTCACTGAAGTTCAACCGACGGTCCGAACCCCATCGCCTTACGAGGCACCCCAAACGTTTACGCCGAGAGAACAGGGCCTACTCGAGTTGCGCAACCAAGCCGTCGAACTCGAGCGTGAACGCGAGCGCTTGCTCGAGGAGATGAGGCAGAAGAACTTGAGCGGCGGAGCAACATTACAATAAGGCGCTTTGTTATAGCCGCGCGGCGGCCGCTCGCAGCCCTAGTAAATAACTCTCCGCGCCAAACCCGATTATCTGCCCGATGGCCGCTTCGGCAATGTACGAGTAATGCCGAAACGGCTCGCGCTTGTGAATGTTGGACAGGTGAATTTCAATTGTGGGTAGGCCGACCGCGCTAATGGCGTCTCGCAGTGCGACGCTGGAGTGAGTGTACGCCGCCGGGTTGATGACAATGGCGCCGAACTCACCCGACGCCTGCTGGATCCAGGTAACCAACTCGCCTTCGTGGTTAGACTGGCGGATATCCACTTCCACCCCCAATTCCCGAGCCAACGCCCGAACCTTCTGGTTGATCTGCTCCAGCGTCAAGCGGCCATAGATATCGGGCTGCCGCTTGCCGAGCAAATTCAAATTAGGGCCATTAAGCACCAGGATCTTATTGTTCTTTGCCATCGGAGTTCTGCTCGCCACTTGCCGCCCCATATATCATCATTACTGATCACCCAGAGCGGTTATCACTTCCGCCGGCGAGAGGCTGTCAAAACGGGTCTTGCCAATGGCTTCGCATAGAACGAACTTGATCTTTCCGCCAGCCGATTTCTTGTCGACTTCCATTCCCTGAATCAAACGCTCGCGCGGTATGGTGTTTGGAACCTCGGTGCGTAATCCAGTCTTCTCCAGCAAACTGTGGATTCGTTCCACAGCCTGCTCCTCGCAAAACCCGCGGCGCGCCGAGATAACGGCCGCCTTGGCCATGCCGATCGCGACCGCTTCGCCGTGCAGAAAATCCCGGTAGTCTGTCCGCTTCGAGGGCATGGCCGATCGTATGTCCGAAATTCAAGACGGCGCGGTAATCATCTTCGCGCTCGTCCTGTTCTACCACCCGCGCCTTGATGCTGCAGGACGTAGTGATGGCATGGATAAGGAGCTCACGGTCGAGTTCGATCAAGCGGCCGATACTACTTTCCAGCAGCCGAAACAGCTCAGCGTCTTCGATCACTCCGTACTTGATCACCTCGGAGAGGCCCGCAACTAACTCGCGCCGCGGTAAGGTCGATAGCACGTCGATGTCGATCAACACCAGGCGCGGCTGATAAAAAGCGCCGATAAGATTCTTGCCGCCCGGGTGGTTTACTCCGGTCTTGCCACCAACGCTGGAGTCGACCTGAGCCAGCAACGTAGTGGGAATCTGGACGTAGGGGATGCCACGCAGGTAAGTGGCAGCCGCGAATCCCGCCAAGTCGCCAATCACGCCGCCGCCCAGCGCCACAACCGAAGACTTTCGCTCCAGCCGGGCGCTCACCAAAGAATTATAAATTAACTCCAGTGAGCCCTGGTTCTTATGCTCTTCACCGTCGGGGATCAGCACCGGCACTACTTGGAATCCTGCTTGAGTTAGCGTTTGACTTACCGGCTCCAGATAAAAGTTGGCTACCGTGGGGTTGGTCACCAACGCGACTTTGCCCTGTAGCCCGGCTCCTTTCAGAAACTCCCCGGCGCGCGTTAGGATCCCTGCTCCGACGTATATCGGATAGGAACGCTCGCCGAGATCAACGGAAACTGTATTCATGGTCTACGTCCCAGCTTGGCCATACCGATGATATTCTCCGCAACCTCCTCGATGGTTAAACCTGTGGTGTCGATGGCAAAATGGGCCTGAGCATACTTCTCTTGACGGAGTCGCAAGAGCTCCTCGATGCGATTTTTACGATCTCCGCTGTTGAGGAGCGGACGCTTGGAACCCGACCCCGCGCGTTTGAGCAAAACGGTAGTGTCCGCCGTCAGACAGACCACGAGCGCTCGATCGTGTAAGAGGCGAAAGTTCTCCTCGTCGATAATGGCGCCGCCGCCGGTGGCGATCACTTGATTGTCATTCTCCAGTACAGTTGCCAGAGTCTCTTTCTCGCGGCAGCGGAAGTAAGCCTCGCCTTTTTCTGCGAAGATGTCGCTGATCCTCATGCCTTCGCTCTTCTCGATCAGTCGATCCAGATCAATAAACCGGCGCTTCAGTCTGCGCGCAAGCGCTCGCCCCACGGCGCTCTTACCGACCGCCATAAACCCCGTAAGAGCGATGTTCTGTTTCGCGCCGCTCGGCAACGGATCAGTAGCCCTTGATTTGTTCGAGATAGCTTTCGTAGTTGCGCTTGATCTCGCGCAGGGAGTCGCCGCCGAATTTCTCCAGGAAGGCATTGGCAAGCTCAAACGCAACCACGCTTTCACCGACCACCGCGGCAGCGGGCGCCGCACACACATCGGAACGTTCCACCGACGCATCTGCGGACTGCTTGCTGCGAAGATCAACCGACTGCAACGGACTCATGAGCGTGGAAATCGGTTTCATCGCGGCACGCACTACTAACGGTGAGCCGTTGGTCATGCCGCCTTCGGTACCGCCGGAGTTGTTGCTGCCCCGATAGAAACCGGTCGGCACGATCCGCGGCGTTCCCTCGCTCACCATCTTACCCGGATCGAAAAAGATCTCGTCATGAACCTGCGAGCCGCGGCGTCTCGCCATTTCGAACCCGAGCCCAACTTCAACGCCTTTGATCGCCTGAATGCTCATCAACGCCTGGGCGAGCCGGCCATCCAACTTGCGGTCCCACTGCGTGTGGGAGCCAAGCCCCGGTGGGAGCCCCAGCACCACCACCTCGAAGATGCCGCCCAAAGTGTTGCCCTCTTTCTTGCACTGTTCGATCAGCGCGATCATCTGTTCTTCCGCGAGCCGATCGGCGGTGCGCACCGGCGACTCCTCGGCGCGCGCGTAGGTTTCATCGTATGAGAGACCGTCGAGGTTTGCCGCAACATTACCAATAGACCGGATGTAACCCATCACCTGGATCCCGAACGGGCTAAGCAATTGCTTTGCGAAGGAGCCCGCTGCGGTACGGGATACTGTGTCGCGCGCGCTTGCCCGCTCTAAAATGTCGCGGATGTCCGAGCGGTCATACTTGAAGACGCCGTTGAGATCGGCGTGACCGGGTCGCGGTTTAGTCACGGCGATTTTCTCATCGCGGTCTTCCGGCGACGCCGACATCTTCTTGGTCCAATTTTTCCAGTCGCGGTTCTCGATACCGAGCGCGACCGGCGAACCCAGGGTTTCACCCCAGCGGATTCCGGAACGTATTTGCGCCTCGTCCTTTTCGATCAACATCCGGCCGCCGCGGCCATAGCCTTGCTGACGCCGCCAGAGATCGTGATTGATCCGCTCAATATGGATGGGAAAGCCGGCGGGAACACCATCGATTAAGATCGTCAAACAAGGCCCGTGGGACTCGCCCGCCGTGAAATAACGCAACATGAAAGTCGCTCCTCTGCGCGGTACTTAGAGTACAGAGAGAGACCTGGGCTTGCAACCAGCTCGAATCACCTCCGCGAACCTGATGTCATGCATTGAGAAAGACCATAGATATGCGTCGGAGAACTGAGCCCGCATCCGTTGCGTGCTGGCAAATTGCGTGACGTGATCGAACGCAGCAGATCGCGGAACGAGGCACGTGGAACGCCGAAGTTTTTCGGCGGCGCCGAAAAGCACTACGGGGCGGACAAAGCCGCCCCGTAGTGCTTTGAGCCGGACGTGTGGAGGCTATTATAAGGTCGCGGGAGACGGCGGCAGTTCGGTACCGTCTGTTTTTCTCATCTGGTCGCGCCAGAGCTGCTCTGCCGTCGGCAAGTTGCTCGAGCCGGCGTCGGCCACCCTGGGCGTGATAAAGACCATGAGCTCTTCGAAGTCTTTCTGCCAACGATGGTTCTTGAACAACCAGCCGAAGAGCGGAACCTCCTTCAGATAAGGAACGCCGCTTTCCGATTCTTGTCTGGTATCCTTCAAGATTCCGCCGAGAACGATGGTTTCGCCGTCTCTTACCAACACGCTGGCGTTCGCTTCGCGGTTGAGCTCGTCGAACGGAATCACGGGGGTAGAAGTGCCGGTGCTGGCAGGAACGGTCGCGCTGTTGGCTATTGAACTGGATTTGACGTTGATATTCATTAGTACATAGCCGTCGCTCGATACCTGAGGGGTCACGGTTAGAATGATTCCCACGGGTATTTTCTCGGTCGCCACGGCGGAACCGGCGGCAGAGGAGCCGGAACCCGTCGCTATATTCGTGGAGCTAGGCAGCGAGATGCGTAAGATGCGTTCGCTGCGAATCGTCGAGGCCTGGTTGTTCAAAGTGACAACCGATGGCCGCGAGATGATGCGGATGTTACCTTCGTTTTCGGCGGCTTCCAGAGCCGTGGCGAGATTATGAAAGGGGCCGAAGTTGTTCTGAATCACTTGTACGGTTGCCCCGAGACCGCCCGGCAAGTTTGGAAACCCAAGACTCGACCCGGCAAACGGAGTACCGGCTCCGGCCCCGGAAGTGAACGTCGTACCGCCAATCCCGAAAGTCAGGCGGTTGCCCAGCGCCCGCGCGAAGCTCGGCGTGGTTTCGATCAGGTTGGATTCGATCTGGACTTGGGGCGTTCTCGCATCGAGTTTCGCAATAAGCGCGCTAACGTCGTCCACCGACTTCTTGATGTCGCGAATCATGATCATATTGCTGCGTTCGTCGGTCACCAGCGAGGCGTCGGCGCGCTTGCTTATCAGCGTCTTGATCTTAGGCTCGAGGTCTTTCACTTTAGCGTAGTTGATGTTGAAGCAGACGGTATGCAGTGGCTCGAGGGTTTCTTCGGACCTCCGGGCAGCCAATAAAGCATCCCTCTCAGTCTTGAGCTGGGCCGCCGTCGAGATTCTTACGACATTGCCGATTTGTTCTTTTCCGAGTCCGTTGGTGTCGATCAAAAGATCCAGCGCCTGATCCCAGGGAACATCGACCAGACGGAGGGTGACTTTTCTATTGACGTCGTTGGTTACCACGATGTTAAGGCCGCTTACTTCCGCCAAAAGACGAAAGACGTTTTTGATATCAGCGTCTTTGAAATCCAACGAGAGCTTTTGCCCGGTGTAAGCTTTTTCTGCGCGCGCTGCGCCGCCGGCTTCCGCCGCCAGCGCGGCGGCTGCCATATGAGTAGCTCTTGGGTCCACCGGCTTTCCGGCCTTGACTACATCAAAGGATCGCTTTGCGGCGCTCTTCGGATCAGCGCTGCCAACGACGATTTTAACGCCGCCATCCTCGGGAGTAACCACGTACGGTGGCACCGCGCCGGACATAATCTCGAGCGTCATGCGCGAGTAGCCGTCGCCGGAGTTCAACTTCAGATGACTGACGAGGCCGGTGCCAATGCGATAGCTTTCCGCGTCCGCAGGGCGGGCATCATTGAAGACGTCGAGCATAATCCGTGATGGTTGCGGCAAAGGGAAGTGACGGTACTGGGAGATTCCCTTGGAAAGTTTTATCGCTAGTATGGTCTGACCGCCTTCTTCGCGAACCGAAAGATCCTGCATTCTCACCGCTTCGCTTTGCCCGGCTGATGGCTGCCGCGTCTGAACCACTGGTGTTAAATTTTGCGCCGTAGCGGTGGGATCTGTGTCGCTGCTCATCATTGCCGGTGCGCAACCGAACAGCGCCGGCGCCAGAGTGATTCCGAGGCAAGCTGCGGCCAGTGAGCCGGGAGACATCATAGTTTCTCGACGC
>DATACQ010000503.1:0-5836 GCA_036258955.1 Binatia bacterium | reverse complement strand
TCACCGGCAGTAGCTACGTCTTCTGCCCTACCCCCCTGGTGCCCAAAAAATCGGAGTGCCTCTCGCCAAGGCGCAGAGGCGCCAAGGTTCTGAGAAACAAAGAGGATCTTTCTTTGCGAGCTTAGCGTCCCTTCGACGTGGCTGCTATGTGGATGTCAAGTCGCCAAACGCACGAGTCCTCTTGATTGTCTTATGACTTTATTCTTTCCCCACCCAAGAGAGACTGGCTGCTATTCGTGGCACGGCACAAAGACCGTCACACTGACTTGGGATGCGCCCCTCTTTAGGGCGTCTGGCCCCGGGCTCTCTGTCTCAAGGATCGAACCGTTAGGAGTTATCAGTCTCTCCTGGTTCTGCGCGTCGTCGAGTCGTTCCCTGGGGCGCAGTCTCCTCTTGGGTCAAAGGAGCCGATTGAACCTTTTCTCTCAGTTCATAAGGTCTTTGTTTCATCAACACTACGGAAATCCTGACGCTGAGTTTCCTCGCCACCGCCACAATGGCAACTCGGGCAGCTATGTTTCGGGGGTGGCGGCGGCAAACCGAACGGAAGAATTCCCTGAGCTCGCCGTCTTGGCGGATCGCCGACCAGGAACCTTGGATGAGTTTACTTCTCAGCCGTGGGTCACCACTATGGGTAATCGATCCCCGATCGGTTCTCTCGCCGGTGGAATCCTCACTGGGGACCAGACCCAGAAACCCTGCCAGTTCGCGAATGTTTCTAAGCTCTCGCCAATCGCCAATGCGGGCCAGAAGTTGACTGGCCACAATCCAACCAATCCCAGGAATCGTCATCAGATATTTCATGCAGCGGGACAATTCCGGATCTTCTTTACAGAAGCGGCGGATCTCTCGAGTGGTCTTAACCACCCGTCTCTCGTTAAACTCCACGCTGTCCAACAATTCATCGAGCTTAAAGCGCACCGTCGAAGAACACGGGAGCTTTCGCAGCTTGGTTTTCACAATGAACGACCACTCACTGCCGGCGGGAGCCGGGGGAAATTCAATTCCTTCAAAAAGCAACAGCGATTTAATCCGCTGCTTCATCCCTACCATCTCGCTGACAAAGGTATCGCGCAATTGAGTGAGGTGACGAAGCTCACGATAACTTGCCGTGGGAACACGAATGCTTTTGAGTTGTCCCCCACGAAGACTCTGCGCCACCATGCGGCTATCAAGTCGATTGGTCTTCACCCTCTGTCCTGGTGCTTTGGGTATCATCGATGGAGAGGCAACCAAACACCGATAAGCTTGGGCCTCAAGCCCATCATACAAGCCGTATCCTGTGGGTCCAGCCTCATAAGCGAAGGCTATCTTCTTATTGGGAAAGTGCTTGCGCACGTGATTCACAAGATGCTCCACGCTATACGGCATGCGCAGAGACTTAAGCACCCCTTGGTGATCGGCAAAAGTTACCACGATCTTACGCTTGTCCACGTCCATTCCAGCAAACATGTCGTAATCTCTG
Organism: Binatia bacterium; assembly: GCA_036258955.1. Lineage (GTDB taxonomy): Bacteria > Desulfobacterota > Binatia > UBA9968 > UBA9968 > DATACQ01. Next base: position 4,371 of record DATACQ010000503.1, on the reverse strand, counting down.
GGCGTGAATGTTTCGCTTCTCATCGAAGTGCCTCCTCGGTTCAATGGGATTGTGTGTCGCCATTGTACAAGAGCACTCGGTACGAAGCTCGACATCCATCATACAGGTCTCAGGACATGCTTTGCGGGAGAAATTCTTTTCTGCCGCCGTGTCGGACTGCGAAGGTTTGCGCAACCCGCGAAAACTTTCAAGCATCGTAGTACAAAGGGTTCGGATGTTTTTTACTCTTCAAGTTCGTGCTCTTAGTGGTTAAGGTCCTGTTCCTTTTTGGTTGTGGCTTGTCGCGCTAACTTCTCTGCGGTTCGTTCTTCTTCTTCAAAATCGCTGGGCGAGCCAACCTTCGAACAGCAAGACTACTATGAGTAAAGCCAGCAACGGAAGTGCGAGGTCGGTTCGTTGTCCGCCGCGTTGCAGCGCTTCCACCGGCAGGACCTCGACTTTGATGGGGTGAAGCTTTGCCTGTAGCTCTCCTTCATTGATTTCATCCAGACGCGATTCGAGAAAAGGCGGATTAACCGCATACAGCGGCGGCGCTTCAGCGTCCTTTTGCGTTCCTACTGGCAGCGCGATCCGGTAAAAGCCCGGCCGGTCATTTTCGTCAAACCGGGCCACGGAGCGCTCTCGATCGGCAGCGATACCTACTTCGGACTGCTGCTTGTTAGGTTTGGTGATGCGGAGGTTTTTCCCGACCAACGTGGGCGGCAGCGGGATCTCTTTTGTGCTACCAACCGGAACCCCATCGTCCAGCGCGCCGCGTTTGCCACCGGCGAGGTAATCCGTGAACGATCGAATCAACGGCAGATAAGCGGTTTTGAGCGGCAGGTCGGTCCAATCTCGATCCGCCGAAGTGGCAACGAAGATCACCCGGCCAGGTCCCACTTTCCTTTCCACGATCAGGGGATCGCCGTTCGCGAGCGAAACCAGCACTGATTTGGCGCCCCCGTTACCGCGGAAATATCCCCAGACCCGGGAACTCAGCAGCGATTCCTTTAATATGGCATCGTTGAAGTTGTCCAGCGCGGGGTGACCGGAAGCAATCCTGGTGATTCGTTCAGCCGATCCTTCCAGTCCTAATTTTTTTTCGCGCAATTGGCCCGGCAGCGCTTCGGCAAGTTTTTGGTTGTAGCTTTCCAGCTGCAGCCGATCGCCACCGAACACCAGCAAACCCCCTCCCTGCGCAAGATAAGCACGGAGTTTCTGTGCTACGCTGTCGGAAATTGTTCCCACATTGCACAGCATCACCACCTGATAGGATTCCAGGGATGCTGCGCTCAGAGTATCTGCCACGATAACTGTGGGAAGGTAAAGCGAGCTACCCTGGTCTCCCGCAGGGTTGAGCGCGCGACTGAGAAAGAAAGCCTCGCTCCGAACCAGTGCTGTTTGCGGATCACCGTCTACTACTAAGACGTTCAGCTTATCCTGGGCATGAAGCGCGAAATGGCTGCGCGATGTGCCGGCAAGACCTTCCTTTTTCAGGGTGATTTCACCAAGGTGCGAGCCCGGCTTGGGAATCTGAGATTGAAAATTGACGCTGGTCTCCCCGTGTGGCGGTATGGTTGCGAGTTTTTGCTCCCTGGTTTCGCCGTTAATGCTCAATTGCACGAGCACGTCTCTGATCTCGGTGGCCCCGAAATTGGCAAGCACCGCCTCGATCTGCAATGGTAAGTTAACCCCGACGCCTTGACCACCAGCTTTGACTTCCTTAATGGTGCCGTTGAGCGGCTTGTTTTTGGCGCTGATGTGAATCGTCTTTACCGGTATTGACGGATCGTACTGTTTGAGGGCCGAGGTGGAGAAGTGGTCCCAACCGGTGAGCCCCAAATCCGTGATCAACCGAATGTCTTTCTGAGCCGCCGGTGCGTTCAGTAGCTCATACGCTTTGTTCAAGGCGGCGGTGAAGTTTGCGCTGCCGTCTGCGAGCTCGATACTTTGCAGTTCTCGAAGCAACACTTCTTTCTCTTCTTTGAGACGAAAGGCTTCTTTCCCCGATAGGCTCGTGGGAATGATAGCCGCGCGATCGCCCGCGTTGAGCGATTCGATGAGAATACGAGCGGCTTCTTTGGCCTGTTTGAAGCCGCCGCCGTTACCACTCCACGTCATGCTCAACGAGTTATCCAGGACGATCACGAGGGAGACAGGACCGCCCCCGGCGAACAGCCCGATGCCGGTTTGAAAAATCGGGTTAGCCAAGAGCAATGCGAGAAGGACGATTGCCATGGATCTGAGCGCCAGCAATAGCCAGTGGCGCAATCGGTAGCTGCGCGAGATGCGTTTTTGGGAAAGCAGAATGAAACGGACGGCGGGAAAACGGATGCGTTTCATGCGGCGCCGATTGAGCAGGTGAATGAGAATCGGCAACGATGCGGCGAGCAGACCGAAAAGATAGATAGGGTGGAGAAAGAAAACGGACATCGCTATCCTCGCCAACTGAGATAGCTCGCCATCGCCTTGTCCAACGGCGTGGCCGTGGAAATCAATTGGTAATCGATGGCGCTGTCGTGGCACTGCTTGCGCATGAGGCCGATGAACTCTTCGACAACTTGTTGGTAGGTCTTGCGTATTGACCGCGGATCGGCAATTACTCGCAGGTCAACGGCTTCGAGATCTTCGAAAAGAATATTGCCCTCGAAAGGCAAATCCAGCTCGGCCGGATCTAGCAGGTGAAATACAATCACATCGTTGCCCTTGAAGCGAAACAGGCGCAGTGCCTTCAAAATCTGCTCGGGCTCGTCCAGTAAATCCGAAACCAGCACCACCAGTCCGCGCCGCTTGATTTGCCCGGCGACTTCTTCGAGAATTTTTCCGACGTCGGTTTCGCCCGCCGGACCGCGGTTCTCGAGGGCGTGCAGAATCTGCGTCATATAATCGCGCTTGGCTCGGGGCGGAACAAAGCTCTCGATGCGATTCGAAAACGTTACCAGCCCGGCGGCGTCCTGCTGCCTGAGAATGAGGTAGGCCAAGGAAGCCGCCAACGTGCAGCCGTAGTCGAACTTGGTAATGCCATCCGAGGCGTAATCCATCGACGCGCTGGTGTCGAGACAAAGGTACGCGCGCAAATTGGTTTCGTCCTCGTATTCTTTAATGAAGTAGCGATCGAACTTTCCCAGCGCCTTCCAATCGATCCGGCGGATCTCGTCGCCGGGGGAATATTCCCGGTGGGCTTCGAACTCGACGCTAAAACCTTTGGCGCGGCTACGATGAATACCCGACATGATGCCTTCCACCACCCAGCGAGCGCGCAGAGACAGGTTGGCAATGCTCGCAAGCACCTTCGGATCGAAATAATTTTTGCTATCTTCCCCAGCCATGCGTTTGTTTACGGGAATTGCAGGTCAAGAATTCGGACGTTCTCAGTTATTATCGCCCCGTTTATCTCTGTTTTCCAAACAGCGCACTAGCCCGCATATTCAGCGTCGGGGATAACTTGCGACACAGTCTTCCGTCCGAGGGAGCAAGCCTCGAAGAGAGCGGACACACAAGTCAGTCTCGGGTCTTGTGTTTAGGGTCTCGGGTTAGTTTAAAAACGCAAGACTCTGGACTCTAGACCCAAGACCCCCTCGTCATGGCCGCGATCGGAGAGACTTGTTTCTCGGACGAAATCTCGTGAACAATCCGAGCTAGCTCAATGCGAAGCAGGTTCGAATTTTTCTACCACCAGCGTCCCAGATAATCTAGCCAGCGGCCGAGCCCGGGACGGGAGCCCGCGTAAATCGGATTTTCGGCCCATTGCGCCACATAAGCGAGTGTATTTTCGTCGCTGTTGAGGCTTTGAAGGATAGTGAACTGAAAAGCCAAACATCGCTTCTCGGCTTCCGGGCCAGTCCAGGTGTTCGGAGCCGGTTTGCCGCCGCCGCTCGCTTTGGTTGCTATGTCATACAGTTTGGAATGGTAGGCGTCATGGGCGATGGCGCCGGCGTACCAGAGCGGCGAATGCCGCCAAGTTGCTCGCCCGACAACGAAGGTCGGCCTATGCGCCCACGGGCGCATGCCGCTGCGCTTTCCTTGGCGAATCACTTTTACGTGAGTTTGTACGAGCGAAAGCGCTGCTGTTTGACCGAGCAGCGCCAAAGCGTGGCGGGTGCGGGCGCGGAACTTACTGCCGCCGCGCACCTCTATGCCTTCGATGTTTTCACTGCGCCTGGCAGCGAGAAAGCTCATTGCGTCGCAGCCGAGTAAGTTCTGGGTCGCTCCTTACATTGCAGCTCGACCATTGGTCAACGGCTTCACTTCTTCTATCAGCCGGTCGATGATGTTGAGTGCGGTAAAACCTTCGCCTTGAGCTTTGAAGTTGGGAACGATCCGATGGCGCAGCACGGACGGAGCGAGCGCCTGGATGTCTTCGATGGCAACCGCATAGCGACCCTGGAGCAT
>DATACQ010000502.1:0-5959 GCA_036258955.1 Binatia bacterium | reverse complement strand
GCTAAGGTGCAGCAGAGGAGCAGGCTCTGCAATAAGCTGATCCCGAGGAGCTTTAGCATTTTCTAGAAAACCTCACGCCAGCCCACCAGTCGCCTGGTCGACAACGCCGGCACAGGTGTATTGGTCACCTGCTGATTGGTGGTGCCGGTGATGATGTACGGATTGCCTATGTTGCCGTTCTGATCGATCGTCACAATCGGCCGCGACGGTATGCCCGTACCAATATTCCTAGCCGCTGCTGCCGCCGCCGTTCCGGACGGCAAGACACCTCCGGTCGTCAGATCAAGGGCGGCGTCACCTGTGGTCAGATTGACGGCATACAGTTTCGCGTCACCGCCGCCGCCACCGCACACCGTAGCCGTGGTCGGGGTGAAGGTGGTGAAGAAGACTACACTGGCAAACGCATCCGCCGACGAGAGAACTTTCTCATTGGCGCTTAGCGCGATGTAGAAGCCTTGGTTGACGTTGCCACTGCCGGAAGTCGTATTGGTTAGCGACGACTCCTGGAAGTAGCTGTCCTGGGTCATGAGTGCGGCGCCGTTTACCTCGGTGTTGTCCTTAATAGCGTAAAAGCGATTCGAGCTGGTGTTATTCGGATGATTGCGATCGCCCGTGCCAAAGTAAACCCAAAGATTTTTCGCTGCATCCAACGCAACTGCGGGTGGAGTGTAAATCCCCTGCGCCGGGTAGTATTCCCCCGTGGGCGGTGGGTTGGCTTGTGACGGCGCTCCGACGAAGAACCGTTTTCCTCTTTCGGCCGCATTCCAATTGGTAATGACACCGCCCGAGATCGTTGCTGGAGCCGAAAAATCGAACTTCCAAAGCTGCCCTCCCACGTCTCCGATGTAGACTCGATCGACGTGCCCGTCACTATTCAAGTCCACCGCCCTCGGAGCGGCGGCGAGGCTAAAGTTCATGTACTGACGGTCGTCGCTGACCGAACCAGGGTTGTAGTATTCCCACAGCTTAGTGCCATCGGTCAGATCAATCACGTAGAAGGCTTTGCCGGAACTGTTGTTCGATGGTGTGTCGTAACCGCCGCCGAGAAAGGCCACGTACTTGCTTGTGCCGTCTGTGAGTTTGATTCTCCCAATGACCGGCTCCGACCAAGTCTCACCCAATTTGGAATCCGTGAAGCTCCAGAGGTAGAGAGGATTGGTCGTATCGGTAACGTCAAGCGCATAGTAGCTCTTGCCGCCGCGGCGCAGGCCAAAGATGGCAATCGTTTTCCATGTGGGCGTTGCGCCGATTTTTACGTCGGCCGCGATCGGACTGCCATCGACGAGAAAATCATGCTGAGCGGAAATGGCTGTCAGATCTTTTAGGTCGTCAAGCTGATCGGGAGGAATGAAGCCCCACAGCTCCGCCCCGTCGCTCTCCCGAAACGCGTGCAGCATGCCGTCGTTCGAGCCGGCAAGCAATACTGCTGTACGGCTTGCGTTAGCAGTCTTGAACGTAAGGTAACTCGCATCGGTACTTACCGCGAAAGGTGGTCTTACCAAGACCGGTGTAGAGTGAAAGATATCGCCGAGCTTCCATGGGCGCGCTTCGCTCGTGTTGTTATCGTTGTCTTCATCGTACCTATCTATGCCGCGGGTGAAATCGATGATTTTGTCTCTTTCGGTACTATCAGCAGCGCCCAATAAACCAGCGGTGACATAACTGTTGGTGAAATCCCGTCGGGTTCCTCCAACCAGCGTGTAAATCGACCGGCTTGCCGCGGACTTGGTGCTCAACTGTTCGCCGGCATCCCACGCCAGCGCCGAAACGAGAGGAATACCGTTGGCGTCGACCTGAATAAGACCATCCGCGTCCCGGTTGTACGCCTTGAGATAGCCGCGCCAAAAGGGCCGGGTTGGGTTGGATTGAAATGATGCCAAGTAAGCCCGCGCCACACCGCTTGTTCCGGTCGTCGGCACGACGGGCGTGGCGAATGAAAATGTCGCAGCCAGGATCTGACTGATCGCGTCTTGCAGGGCCCGTTCCAGCTGTGCGGAATCGTTGGTAGAGAAGAAATTTCCTCCTCCGTTAGTCGCGGTCTGCTGCAGTTCCGCGTTTGAGGCTGCCTGGTCGCCAGGAGGCAGTGCGAAGCCGATCGTATGCACAATCACGTTCTGCATTCCGCTGAACCAGGAGGCGTGATCATTGTTGTAGCGATTGGACGCAATATCACTGACATCCAGAGATCCGTTTTGTAAGCCGTCGGTCATGAGAATGACAAAGTTAGGCTGGCAGGCATACTGAATCGGACTGCTGAACGTAGTGCCATTGCGTAGTGTCGCGCCGCGATAATATCTGCCGGCATCACTGAGCTGCTCGCCCAGCGGCGTGAACCCGCTGGGAGTGATGTTGTTGATGGCCGTAGTCATTGTTGATTTCGCGGTGCCGATCGTGGCGACCATACCGCCGCCCCCGCTGCCTTGGGTACTATTATTGGCGAACTTCATGACACCAAAGCGCACCCCATTGGTGTTGTTGATGACGTTAGTCACGACGCGTTTGGCGATGACGATTTTCTTCTCTTGTATCGAGCAAGTCGTGCACGCTAAGTAGTTCAAGTAATTCCCGTAAAAAAGATCGACCGTGGATCCGCCGATCCTGCCGGTCCAGTATCCGTTCGTCGAGAGGGCGCTCCGCGCTGATGAATTGCTCACAGCGCTGATCGTGGCGGCATATTCCTTATAACAAGGCCTGGGTAATGAACCGCAGTCCGATTTCGTAGTGTACTTGCGGTACACCTTCGTTCCGGTATAGGGCGCCGGTGTGCTATAAGTTGTCGCGGCTTCGTACGGGTGTGAGAAAATCTCTTCATCCATACTTCCCGAGCTGTCGAACAGAATCATGACATTTGGTTCGATGTTGGTGCCAAAAATATCGCTGTCATCGGCCAACGCGAGCTTTAAATTCCAAGAATTCCACAGAAGAATCGATAGAACTTGTAGTATGGCGATCGTTTTCTTCATCGCTTCTCTTCCTTATTGTGCCACAGGGCCGAAAAGTGCCTGCGCCTCTACCGACCTGCCCGCCAACTCTGTTCCTCCAGCTTGAGAAGTACCCGTCACGTTCAATTGATACTGGTAATAAGCGTAGCCGTTGGATTCATTGTAGCCCGACAGGCCCGAGCCCAATGTGTCACCGGTTCCTACACGCGAGCCGACATACCGCGCTACGGGCGTGGATGCTGGTGCGGTTCTTCCTCCCCCTCGGTAGCGTAGTCTCCCATCACCACTGAGATCTCGAGGAGGATCTATGACGATGGCTTCCACGGCTGTCTGATTAGCACTGATTACGCTGACCGCCTCGCCGAGCCCTGCATCGGCCGCATAAAAGGCCATGGCGCCTTGTTGGTAGTTAACCGTGATCTTCGTGTTGACACCGCTGAACAGTAAACCGGCGCCAATCACGGATAATAGGATCGCCATTATCATGAGCACGACGACCAACGTGAGCCCCTCATTCTCTCTGAGTTTCGCTCTCATGATTTGCGTCCCTCGCATTGGCTGAAGCTGCTCGGAAATCACAGGCCGTGATTACGCAGATCCGCGCTGGAAGACATGGTGGTCAAAGATTGGCCGCCGTATTGAGTATCCTGGCTCCTGGCTTGCGCAGTTAGCGAAATATCGATTCTCTGCACGTTGGCCCAGTTTGCAGACAACATGCCGTTGCAACCTGAGGGCACACCGGCTGAGAAGCAGTATGGCGACGGAGCAGTTCCCGAAGTCTGCTGGGGAAAATACGTAAACGTGACCGCGGTGATGTTGCCGTCACTGAGTTGCGCACCGTTCCGCAGAATGTTTCTGTTCGCAGCATCATAGGTAAAAGAAACGTCCTGGTCGCAAACGCCGTCGTTGTTTGTGTCATAGACCAATCTGAAACTATCGATCCCAGTGTTGCCGGCGACAATACCGCCAGTATTGCTTACGTTTGTGCAAGGCGTGCCGTTGTTTGGAAAATATCCAGTGTTGCGAATTTCACGCACCATAGAATCCAATATTGCCATCGCATACTCGTGCGCTTCCATGCGGCTTTCCTGGCCCTTCGTGGTGTGCGTCTGCGCCCGCAAAAAACCATAAATCGATGCCAAGATCGCCAGGGAAAAACCCATTGCGATTAACAGCTCGATTAATGTAAAGCCCCTTTGGTTTCCGGATATCATTGGATGGCTGCCTTCCGGCGAATCTTCACCGATCCGCCTCACTGCGGAACCGCAGCCGTAAAGCTGATACTACGGCTCCCGTGGCTGGTCCAGTCGACCCTTACGTTGATTCGGTTCACGCCGGCGACGGGCGAGTTTGCCGCAAACCACCATCTGCGGCTATACGTTGCACCCGATGCCGTAGGACTATCATTGCAACCGGCCGATGTGCTTGAAGTACAAGTAGCGATTAGCGCCGCCCGGCTGGCGGTGTTCATCGATCTAAGTTCCTCCAGTCGCGCCTGGGCCACGTTAATTGCGGCGGCCCGCAAGTGACTGTCGGCGTTGGTACGCGTGAGTGTCACCGTGCCGATGCCAAGCCCCAGCACTGCAAACGAGAATATCGTAATCGCCACGAGAATCTCGATCAGCGTAAAGCCTTGCTCTTTTTGCAGCCACATACGATACATTCCCTTTGACCAAATCATTATGAGCATGCGGCATCTTGGATGTTGACCCGTCCTATGGTTCTCACACAGACGTATCGCTGCCTTGTGCCGTTGCTGAGCGTTATGGCGGCGGCTGTGGTCACGGTGCCGCGAGGTTCAAACCGCGGCGGCGTAGACGCCGTCGCTGTGATACCTTCAGGCAAACCGATGCTGCCACTCTCATTCGTACAAGCGCCGTTGCATTGCTGTAAGACGTAACTGCTGGTTGAAAAAGTGACCTGTTGAGGGATGCCCCTCGCGATGGCTTTCATGCGTACGTGCTGCAGTTCGGTCGCAACTTGCCGTGCGGCGTCAGTTAGACGGAGACCCGGGAGCGTTCGAGTAAACGCCGGCATACCAATGGCCACCAGAATCCCTAAGATCGATACCGCGGCCATCATTTCACCGACCGTAAAACCCGCGGAATTCAAACGGCGATAGCTATACCTCACCAATGGTTTACGCATTTCACTCCAGGCGGCAGCCAAAAACGTGCCACGACGCCTAAGCAGGTTATCGACAGCAGCCAGATTAGGTTTAAGTGGTAGCTTAAGGAACACTAAGACGGATTCTTGCAACACTCTCGTGCAAGCGCGAGTAGCGGGAAATGTAATGTTGACGAAAATTGTACGGCAGAAGTGCTAGTCAGTTAGCCGAAGTAGAACGCAACCAGTTCCCGGCCGAAGAACAAGTGCAGTGCCGCGCCAAGGCAAAGAAAGGGAGCAAATGGAAGCGCGAGACGTCTGCCAGCGCCGGTGGCGAGCATGAGACCGAGACCTACGACCGAGCCAGTTAACGAGGCGAGGAAAATGGTAAACGGAATGGATGGCCACCCTAAAAATGCGCCAATCATCGCCAAAAGCTTGATATCGCCGCCGCCCATCCCGTCTACTCCCGTCACTCGCTCGTAGATCCAAGCCACTGCAAAGAGAAATCCACCTCCGGCCAGAATTCCTGCCAAGGCGCTCAAAGGGCTGGGGATGATTTCGGACGCATCACCGAATAGGTACTTCGCTACTACGGAAAATAGCACGCCAACGGCAATTCCCGGCAAGCTGATTACATCCGGAACGATTCTAACGTCCAGGTCTATGAACGAGACGACGATCAAAGCGGAGACAAATACAAAAGCTGCAAAAAAGGCGAAACCTAAGCCAAACTGATAGTAAAGCGCCGCCGCCAATAAACCCGTAAGTGCCTCAATGAACAAATACCGGAATGAAATTGGCTTGCCGCAGGACCGGCAACGTCCCCCCAGCACCAGAAAGCTGATGATAGGAATGTTGTCGAAGAACGAGATCGAACTGTTACATTTGCGACAATGCGAGGGCGGTCG
>DATACQ010000501.1:0-2243 GCA_036258955.1 Binatia bacterium | reverse complement strand
CGCGCCGGCGATGGCCTCCACGAGCTGGGCATCGTCGGCGGAAGCGGGTATGCATGGAGTGGAACGGGCGGCCATTAATATATCATCAGTTCTTCATAGCATTGGATGCGGACTGGTAGCCTTCCGTTCCCACAGCTGAGGATCGTCGTTCGTGCGATCGATATTGAGCGGCACTTGGGCTTCGGCCCAAATCATTGCGGCAGGGCTTGCGGGCCGTGTGCTTTCGTGATGTCCAGTGCGTCCGCCGCGGCTTGAGACGAGCTTTGTCCCTTGGACTGCCGGGCGCAAGCGGAACTATCGCCTCGAGTGGACGCATTGTCGATCTTAGCCTGCGCTGAACGACTATCTCGTGCCAACACCTTCCACCACAAGTTGGAGACAACCATGAAGTATCTATGCCTGGTCTACGTAGAAGAGAACAAGCTCGCCGCAGTAAACCCGAACGATCCGGATGCCTTGAACGACGACGAGTGCATCGCCTACGACGAGTCGCTTCGTAAGCGCGGTTTGTGTCTGGCCTCGGAGGCCCTACAACCGGTCGAGACCGCCACGACTGTACGAGTCCGCAACGGCAAGGTAGCCATTACCGACGGCCCATTCGCCGAAACCAAGGAGCAGCTGGCTGGGTTCTACTTCATCGAGGCAAGAGATTTGAACGAGGCCATTCAGGTGGCCGCTAAGATTCCGCCGGCGCGCATCGGCAGCATCGAGGTGCGGCCGGTCCGGGAGTTAACCACGAGTCACGGCGGCAAGCGAAAATATTGAGAGAAGAATTATATATTCCGCATGCATTGCAACGACGGCTTGGGCGACTGCTGACGTCAGTTCGGCCGGGATGGGGCCGAGTGCTTCTCCGCCGAACGGGCACACAGGGAAGGGTGCACTGGGCCTTTTGCGGAGCAGGACCGCGTAGCAAAAAGACAGTGCTCGCCGAGAAGAAGCTTCGCGCGAAACCTGCGGCGAGGAAAGTCCCAAGAGAGCTAAGCTCGAAGGAGCAGTCACCATGATCAAGCGTACGCTGCAAAAGCCAACAGCCGTGTCTCGCAGGGAAGAGTTACTCATTGCAAGCCTCGAACCGCCGCGCTTTATAAACCGCGAGCTGCTGCTGATCGCGGGGCTGAGTAAGCGCTGCACCAATGGGGCCGTAGAGGGCATCCCAGCCCAGTGGCAGCGCTTCGAGTCTCACATTGGCAACATCCGCGGACAAGTCGGGCAGGCAATCTATGGCGTGATTTCAGACCGCGGCGCGGAGGATTACGATTACCTGTCAGGCGTCGAGGTCTCCGACTTTTCCGATCTTCCCGCCGATTTCAGCCGGGCGTGCATTCCAGCCGGAACATATGCGGTATTCGATTACTGTGGCCATGTGTCTGCCATCCGGAACACTTGCGATGCTATCTGGAACCAATGGCTAGCGCAGTCCGGTTACGAAGTTCTCCATTTTGCCGATTCTTCGAGCGTTACGGCGAGGAATTTGATCCACGAACCGGCCTGGGCATAGTCGAGATCTGGAATCCCGCTCAAGACATGAGGACATTAATATGAAGCTCTATTATTTTGAAACGCCGAATACGAGAAAACCCTGCGCCGTCGCGAAGTATCTTGGCTCGCCGGTTGAATTCGTCCTGCTGGACCCCGCGAAACAAGAACACAAAACGCCAGCGTTCTTGGCGATCAACCCTAACGGCAAAGTGCCGGCGCTTGAGGACGGTGAGACGAAGTTCTGGGAGTCGAGCGCGATCATGTGCTATCTCGCTCATAAGGCGGGCTCGGATCTGTGGCCGAAGGATGAACGTCAAATCGACATCATCCGCTGGTTCAGTTGGGATACCGCGCATTTCTCACGCCATGCGGGCGTACTGTTCTTTCAACACGTCGTCAAGCGCTGGATCGGCGCGGGCAATGCGGACCCGGCGGTTGTCGAGGAGGCTACCGAGTTTTTCAAGCAGTTCGCCAGCGTGCTGAACGCGTATCTTAAAGGCCGCCAATATCTGGTCGGCGATACGTTGACGCTTGCGGATTTCGCCGTCGGGGCGTTCCTGCCTTACGCCGACGAGGCCCGATTGCCGATCGATGGGTTCCCAGAGATTCAGCGCTGGCACGCGCGGCTGAATGAAATCGATGCCTGGCGCGAACCATTCCCCGAAACCGCGCCTTAAGACTTGTTACAAGGGCCGCGGGCCAATCCTCGCGCTGCCTTTTTCAGAGAGGGCAGCAATCAACATCTACCCGTAGATCGGGTT
>DATACQ010000500.1:0-2296 GCA_036258955.1 Binatia bacterium | reverse complement strand
AATGAGCTGGGGCCGACGCTGTCGTTTCGCGGCATCGATAACGCCTCGTACTATCGGCTAGTGGAGAGCGAGCGCCGTTACTACATGGACTACACCGGTTGCGGCAACACGCTCAATGCCACCCAGCCGGCGGTGCTGCGCCTGATCATGGATAGTTTGCGTTATTGGATTCAGGAGATGCATGTCGATGGTTTCCGCTTCGATTTGGCCTCCGCTCTGGCGCGTGAGCTTCATGCCGTGGACCGGCTCGGCGCCTTCTTCGATATCATTCATCAGGACCCGGTGATCTCGCAGGTCAAACTCATTGCCGAACCATGGGATCTCGGCGAAGGCGGATATCAGGTGGGCAATTTTCCGGCTCTCTGGGCCGAATGGAACGGCATCTACCGGGATACGGTGCGCCGCTTCTGGAAAGGCGATAGCGGGCAAGTCGGCAGCATGGCGTATCGCCTGACTGGCAGCAGCGACCTGTACGGCACCAGCGATCGTCAGCCGCATGCCAGCATCAATTTCATCACCGCGCACGATGGGTTTACGTTGCACGACCTGGTCAGTTACAACGACAAGCACAACGAAGCCAACGGCGAAGACAATCGCGATGGTCACAACGACAACTTAAGCTGGAATTGCGGCGCCGAAGGCCCCACCGACGACATCGCCATCATCGAACTAAGAGAGCGGCAGAAAAGAAATTTTCTGGCCACTCTGCTGTTGTCGCAAGGCGTGCCGATGCTTCTTGCAGGCGATGAAATAGGCCGCTCGCAAAGCGGCAATAACAATAGCTATTGCCAGGACAACGAGATCTCCTGGGTCGATTGGAATCTCGACCCGCGGCGGCAATCATTGCTGGAATTTACCCGCGGTCTGATTCAGTTGTTTCACGATCATCCGGTTTTGCGGCGGCGCCACTTCTTTCAGGGGCGCAGTATCCGGGGCAAAGCAGTCAAGGATCTGAGCTGGTTTCGCTGCGATGGCAAAGAAATGACGGAAGAAGATTGGAACAACGCGGAAAACCGCTGTGTCGGCTTGATCCTCTCAGGCGACGCTGTCGACGAACTCGACTCTCGTGGCAATCGAATCACCGACGACACATTTTTGTTCCTGCTGAATGCATACCACCAGCGGGTCGCGTTCATGCTGCCGGGGCCCGGTGCCAAGGCACAATGGCAGGTAGTTCTCGATACCCGGGAGGGAATGGCGCGGCGGACGAGGCGCGTGAGCAAGGGCGCCAACTACAATCTGGAGGGACGTTCGTTGGCTTTGTTTAGATTATTCGACAGCGAAGAGGCCTTACCCATGGTGTTGGCGCGCCGGCGCTAGTAAGAGGATTTTCACCATGCGAATCCCTAATGCCACATACCGGCTACAGTTCCACCGGAGTTTCACTTTCGCCGACGCAAAAGCAATAGTGCCGTATCTAAGAGATCTTGGTGTCTCGGATGTCTACGCTTCGCCGATCTTTCGTGCCCGGGCGGGAAGCCTTCATGGCTACGATGTCGTCGATCCAAACCAGATCAACCCCGAGCTGGGCGGTCTACAGCAGTTCGACGAATTAGCCGGCGAAATACAGCGTCGTGGCATGGGCTGGCTCCAGGATATCGTTCCCAATCACATGGCCTACGACAGCGAGAACTGGATGCTGATGGACGTGTTGGAGAATGGATTAAATTCCGCTTACGCCAGTTATTTCGACATCGAGTGGGATCACCCGATGGAGAACATGCATCACAAGGTTCTGGCTCCTTGCCTCGGCAACTTCTATGGTCAATGTTTGGAAGACGGCGAGATTGTCTTGAAATATGACGCTCAGGGACTGGCGGTGCATTACTTTCAGTTGCGCCTGCCGATCAACATAGAATGCTACAGCATGGTCCTGACCCCGAGCCTCGGCGCCTTGCGGCGAAAGTTGGGGCGTCATAACCCCGATCTGATCAAACTTCTCGGTGTCCTTTACACGCTCAAAAATCTGCCGACCAGTGAAGAAGCAAGGGAACGGGCGGATCAGATCGTTTTCGTCAAGAACATGCTCTGGGAGCTCTACACGACTAACGGGGAGATCAAGGCCTTTCTCGATGAAAATATCGCGCGCTTCAACGGGCGGCCGGGCGCTCCCGAAACCTTCAACCCTTTGGATCAGCTGCTCGCGCAACAGTATTATCGACTCTCGTTCTGGAAAGTCGCCACGGAAGAGATCAATTATCGTCGATTCTTTAATATCAATGAGCTGATCTCATTGAGGGTAGAGGATCCAAACGTATTCGAGCTTTGCCATAGGCTGATCTTCCAGCTGATTCGC
>DATACQ010000499.1:0-1690 GCA_036258955.1 Binatia bacterium | reverse complement strand
TCGGCCCATGTATGGACAACTTCGCAACCATCGCGGATCAGATGAAACGGAGCGGTGGTGGCATTGAGGTGCGCGACGCCAGCGAAATGCTTCGCGAGTTGGCGGCTCTGCTGAGCGATCCCGCTAAGCGGCACAGTGCCGGCGAGAAGGCTTACGGCGCGGCGCGGGGTGACGGCGCTGCGGTGGAGCGCAGCTTGGAGTTGCTGGCGCGTTATGTTGATCTGGAGACGAATCGCGCTAACGAGATAGCGGCCGGCGCAAGCACGACATTATGAATGGCGGCTGGATTCAGCGGGTCTGGAGGCGCGAGGGTGTTCTGGGAAAATCGCTTTGGCTTCTCTTTCTTCCCCTATCGGGAATTTTCTCGGCACTAGTTCGTTTGCGTAACGCGCTATTTTGCCTTCCATGGCGCCGGCCGCTGGCGCTTGGCCGGCCGGCTATCAGTGTTGGCAATCTGACCGTGGGCGGTACTGGAAAGACGCCCAGTTGCATCTGGCTGGCGCGGTCGTTGCAGAAGAAAGGCTTGAGAGCGGCTATCTTGACTCGTGGCTACGGCCGCAATATTTCAAAGCCTTTGGTATTGAGCAACAGCAAGGGCGGCGCCGCGCTGCCGTCACTCGAGGAAATTGCCACTGCCGGCGACGAGCCCTGTATGATGGCGAAAATCTATGGGCAAACGGTGGCGGTCTGCCAAAACCGGCTGCTGGCGGCGCGCGAGATCCTGAGTAAGGAAGACATTGACGTTTTCATTCTGGATGACGGCTTTCAGTACCGGCGGGTGAAACGTGAAGCGGACGTTGTCTTGCTCGGTAGTGACGCGTGCGGTTGGCTTCTTCCGGCCGGGCCGTTTCGCGAGCCGCCCAGTGCGGTGCAACGAGCAGATTTCTTGCTGATTACTGGAGCGGAGAATGAGTGGGCGCGCCAGATGAGCTCGTTTCGAGAGAAGAGCAGTTTTCGCGGGGTTTTGGCGGCGGTCGCGCTGGTAGGCTATCAGGACGGCCAATGGAAAGAATATCCGTTGAGTTTGCTACATCGAAACAAGATCGTGGCGGTGGCGGGAATCGCCCATCCGGAACGATTTTACCGCCTGCTGCACGAATTTGAGAGCGAGATCGTCGATGTTGTGGAATTTTCGGATCATCACCCGTACTCTGCTGCGGATTGGCAGCATATCAATCGCGCCGGGCGGGCGGCCGAGTTGATCGTCACCACCGAAAAAGACATCGTCAAATTGGCACATTTTCCATTTGCCCGGGACAAGCTGCTTGCACTCCGGGTTGAGATGATGGTGGAGAATGGCGAGGCGCTGCTCGCCGCGTTAGCGCAACGGGTGTCCGAGCACCGGACAATCGGCGGAACCATTTAGATGCAGCAGGTTCGTCAAGCGGCGGTGTTCGTTGACCGCGATGGCACGCTGATTCGCGATGTGGGCTATCTACACCGCGAAGAGCAGATTGAAGTTCTTCCGCAAGTGCCCGAGGCGTTGCGTTTGCTCAAACAGAAAGGCTACAAAGTCGTCGTGATCACCAACCAATCGGCCGTAGCTCGTGGGCAGTTGACCGAAGACGCGCTCGCGGAGATCCACCGCGAGCTTTTCGACCGGCTTGCGCGCTCGGGAGCGGAGGTGGACGGCATCTATTATTGCCCGCACCACCCGACGGAGGGTTTGGGGTCGTATAAAATCCATTGT
>DATACQ010000498.1:0-9873 GCA_036258955.1 Binatia bacterium | reverse complement strand
CTCGCGAGCTTGCGGAACATCGCCGAGTTGGAGGAATTACGAGCGGAAATTATCGATCGCTTCGGACCGTATAGCGGCCCGGTTCACAATTTGTTTTTGGTGATGAATTTACGCCGGGTGCTCAAAGAAATCCTGGTGCAGCAGATCAGCGTCTCGGATGGGAAAGTTTTTTTGCTCTTCCATCCGGAATCGCCGGTGCAGGTTGAGACATTACTCGGCTTGATCAAAAAGCCGAACAGCCGCTTCCGCCTTGCCCCCGACGGCCGCCTGTCGTTTACGCCGCAGCATGACGATTGGGACGCGCTCACCGAAGAAATTATCGAGTTGCTCCGCGCCATTCACGACACCTCGCCAAAACAAAGCGCGCCGCTCGAAGCCGTCACTTGAGCCGCGGATTAGATGGGTAGGCAAAGTGTGAAGGTTGAGCCGTGAAGTGGCTCGCTCTCCACCTTTAACGTTCCTTCAAGCAGATCAGTGAAAACTTTAACGATGTAGAGACCGAGCCCCAAGCCTCCATAGGTCCGTGTACTAGAGGGATCCAGCTGCTGAAATTTCTCGAAGATCAGGTGATGAGCTTCTCGAGGAATTCCGATTCCGGTGTCTTTGACTTCGATCTCGACGCTCTGGCGCGACGCAGCCGTTCGCGCCGTAACCCAAATATCTCCCTTGGCGGTAAACTTTAGGGCATTGTTGATGAGGTGTTGAAGAATAATTGTGAGTGTCGCCCGATCCGTGCTGATTTTCGGCAGCCCGTCAGGGATGAGCCAATGCACCGAGACCGAGTTTGGCGACGGCGCGAATTTGATTTGTATTTCCCTCAGGTAATCCGACAAAGAAAAGGTTTCGCGCCGCAGTGTCAGCTCGCCGGCTTCGATCCGGGTCACATCCAACACCTCGTTAATGATGACCGTAAGATTGTCCGACTCCTGCAGAATCTTTCCAAGTACCTCCTTTTGTTCGCTCGTGACATCTCCCCAAGTCTTCTCTCTCAACGCCTGTGCGTAACCGGCAATTACGTTCAACGGCGTTCGAAATTCATGAGATACAATATTCAGGATCTCTTTACGGCCGCGGCTTCTGATTTCCTCCTCTTTTACGAAAGCTCTTTCCATCCGGATAAATTGGGTGAAGTAACCGTAGAATAGCGACACGACGAACAAGAACGGCAGGCGTAAAAAGACGCTAGGATGCAAGTCCGAGGCGGACGTAAACAGTGATACCGAGTAAAAGAGTGGCGCCGCGACCGACACCACAGTGCGAATTTTCGCATTCTCAATGATACAACTGCCAAGAATGACCACAAAGAACGTCAGGTAAAATTCTTTTTCCGAATAGCCATTGGCAACGAGGGACAGCGTTAAAAAGATCGTATCCGCGATGACGAGCGGATAATAAAACGACCAGGATGCGAATCGTTCCTCGGCAAAAAAGTACAGCCCTACATTGGATGCGATGTAAAGAAGAATCGCGGTGTAAGAAAACCACTGCGGGACAAGGTCTAACGACGGGTACAAAAGCAAATAGGCGCAGATGATAACGACCGGCCAACGTATGAGGATAACGCTCAACTTCAGGGGAAACCCGAAACGCTGCGCTATGCGAGAAGAAGTAAACGGCAGAAGATTAATATGCCGGCCAGCAGCCACGCTGAAGACCTCCGTAACCCGCGGATGGGACGAAGCTACTATTGTACTCGACTGGCCTAAGAGCCGACAATCACAAAATTTAGGTTGTAAGCTGCCAAACGGGGTTTAAGACTGTAGAGTATGCGTGGCTATCGGAGAGCCGCCGGACGAACTTTGACTATGTTCGCCTAACTCGCGGCTTTGTAGACGGGGCCCATCCGACTCTGGACGCCGCGTTTGGCAAGCTCCTCTTCGAACATCTGGCGGATGCGCGGATCTTCGTCTTCGTACTCGATTTGATCCCCGCCCGTTTTAACGCTCTCGGAGGTGCCCCATTGTTTTCGCAGGCCGGGAAACTTCCGGCTGCTGAATGGCTTTAGGGCCAGGTAACGCGCCGGTTCGCTGCCGATGTTAAAATGCTGGTGAAACCAGCGCTCCGGCGGCACCATCAGGCTTCCTGCGCGCCAGTTGTAGCGTTTGATATCATGGCCTTCCTGCCACATCACCGAGAAGCCTTCTCCCTTGAGAATGATCACATGCGCGCCGGCGCCGTGGCGATGGGCTTTCTTGTAGGTCGCGACGGGGAATTGCGAGATGTGAGCGGACATAACGTTATTGGACATTTCGATCATCAGCATTTTACCGCCGGCACCCCGGTCCTTTCGCTCAGGCAGTTCATAACTGCGGACATCGCGAATGAAGTTAGTGTCATGGAAACCTTCGCCGGGTATCTTAGCCTGGCCGCTAAAAAAATCTTCCTCTCCGCTATAGCGATCGGTAAAGCGATAGTCGCAGTTAAAAACAAAGTCGATGTTGTGATAGAGGTTCAAAACCGTTGGGGCGTTGGTCATTGCGAGCAAACGCACCGGCTTTTCGCCCTGGCCATTGAAATGCTGATACCAGGCGTTCAGCGGCGGGGAGAAAAGCGCCCCTTCGGCCCACTCAAAACTCTGCTTCTTGTTACCGTCCTGCCAGACCGTGGTAGCGCCGCGGCCGCTGACGACGTAGATCAACTGCTCGAACATATGCTTTTGCGGTGCGAGAGATTTTCCCGCGGCGATCTCACAAACATAGCAATCATTGACACCTTCCGAGCCCTCCAAATTCAAGTATATCCCACGGCCACCCATACGGCGCCACGGATAGAGCTCGACTGAGTTGACATCTTCAATGTGAAAGCCACGGAGCGCCGGCACGTTTTCCTGTTCTAAGAACATTTCGTAAGTCGTCTTCGCGCCGAGTTCGTTGCCGATCGTTTTAGATTAGGCGAGACCATAAGTTTCTCCTTTCATGAGAGCAACGTGTCGAAAGGCTCTTTGCAGGCTCCACGGATGAGCGATGAAAAAAGCTGCGGCAAATCAAGCGCAAGGAGTTAGAGGACCACAAGCGAATACCCCAGAACCTGACGTTTCATGGCAGTCCAAAGAGCGCGCGCGCATTACCGCGCGTGATTCTTTGCCGGACTTGAGAAGACATGCCCTGCCATTGCTCTTGCATGACCTGCTGCGAGTTTGGCCAGGTGCTGGCGGGATGGGGATAGTCGGAGCCGAACATCACTTTGTCCGAGTCCAAAATGCTGCCCACCATCTTCACGCCTAGTGGATCGTCCACGAAACTGATCCAGATCTGGCGATGAAAGTATTCGCTCGGCAGCATTTTGGGAAGGCTTATCGCGCCATCGCCCGTCAATCTGCGTCCCTCGCGGGTGCGCTGGTACCAAATATCGAGACCCTGGATCATGCTGGGCACCCAGGCCAAGCCGGCTTCGGCCATGACGATCCGGAGCCCCGGATGGCGGTCAAGGACACCGGCAAAGATGAGACCGGTGATCGGCTCGAGAAGTTGAATGCCGGGCGGTTCTTGAGCAAAGCGGGAGGCGGTTGCGACGACGGCATTTTTCGCACGGCGATGCTTTTCGTCGAGTCGCGTCCTTTTGACCAAAACCGCGAGGTGAAAACCAACGGGTATGTTCACTTCCTCCGCCAGCGTCCAGAAAGGCTCCCAGTCTTCATCGTAGATGGGCGGAGCGGCGCGAGAGGCGAGAATATTGACGTGGCGCAGAGCGCCGCGTTGCGCAACTCGCGCAAGCTCTTCCCGAGCAGCCACGGGGTCTTCCATCGAAAGCTGCGCAACGCCGATTAACCGCGCGGGGTCGGCAGCGCAGAACTCGACTAACCAGTCATTATAGGCTTGATAACAGAGTCGCCTGAGTTCCGGATCGGCAATCGGCATCGGGTCGGTCGGCCCGTACATGATTGAAGCATCGGCGCCGTCCCTATCCATGTCGGCGAGACGCAGATCAGCAGTCGTCGGACGCAGCTCGCCATCGCGCATCACACCGCCGCGTTCAATGGCCCACATGGCGCCACTGCCCTGGGCCGCGGTGTAACAGCCATGCGGGCTGTAAATTCCGCCTTCCCAGGTCCAGTATGCGCCGTTCTCGTTCTCAATCACACGCGGACCACGCTCTCGCAGCCGCGACGGCAGCCGCTCGGTCCACAAATCCTCTGGCAGCCAACGCAAGTCAATGTGATCATCCGCGGAGATAAATCGATCTTCCACCGTTCCCTCCGGCTATTTGCCGTATACCTTTTCGATATACCCGCTCGCCTCGATATCTTTGACGATGGAAAGATCCACAAAATCATTCGGGTCGGCGTACTTGGCCTTGGGAATCTCTTCAGCCAGAGCATCAAGTGTGTCTTTGATCGCGCGCGCGGATGGATAGGGCACTTTCAGGAAAAAGGGCTTCATGTAGTCGTAGCTTTGTTTCAAGAGCTCCCGTTCTGCGATTCGGGTGTGCTTGGCCAGAACACGTAGGGCAAACTCTTCGTCCGATTGCAAGACTTTCGCTCCCTCGATCATTGCCATGAGAAACTGCTTTACTTCGTCCCGATTCGATATAAGCGCGCCCTTCTTGACGCCCAGTCCAGATGAGACGTAAGCGATGCCCAGGGTTGTCATGTCGAATAACATTTTGAATCCGGCTTTCTGCGCAACGAACGAAGATGGCGGCGAGAGAGTCCCGGCATGCACTATCTTTGCTTGCAGAGCCGCTACAGTTTCGGGAACCCCGCCGACACCTCGGATGATGACATCCTTGTCCGGAACGAGCCCATTTTCGCGCAATGCCAGCCTGGTAGCGAAATCGGTGCTGCCGCCGATGCCGGAAACCCCGACGATTTTTCCCTTGAGATCACGCAAAGATTTGATTTCGGGAGCGCTGTGCATGGTGAACAACAGTTTGTCGCTGAAGTTGGCGATCAATACGGTATCGGCTCCGCCCAAAACTGCCGAGGGAACGGTCCGGCTGGAAACCCCCTGCGCGAACTGAACGGAACCGCCAACGAGGGCCTGGATGGTCCTGGCTCCGGTGCGAACGTAGCGAACTTCCATGCCATACTTTTTAAACGCGCCCGCATCCATCGCGACGAAGAGCGGGGCTTGCAGAAGTGAGACGGCAGGTACTGCAACATTGATGACCCTTAACGGCGTGTCTGCGGCGGATGCGGCTCCCAGATAACGAGACCAAAGACCGATGAAGCCAAGGGCGATGATCCAATATGTCATGGGCACCTCAGGATTCCGTTAGCGAATAGTTTCCATCTGGCGAGAAGTCTTTGCCGAGCTTGCGATCCGCTGTTTGCGTAAGGGTCATTGCCGCAAAAAACCGCTTACCGCAACCGGCAGAGTATGTCCAGCCGCGTTTACGAGTGGTGGCCGAAAATTCGATAACGAGTTAAACTCCCGTTCCGTGCACTGAGCGCATCACCCGTATGGCAGGGTTGCCGGCGCGGTCAAATTCACTTTTGTCGGAGGGATGTTTCCCGCAATCGTTTGGTTTTCAGAGGAGGATATGTTAACTGTTGGCGTACTTGCGCGAAATTCTCGGGTGGTCGTTCCTATGAGCAAACAATTCAAGGCCAAGCACCTTCACCTTTATTTTCTCGTCGCCGCGCTGCTATTGCCGCTGGTTGCTCGCGCGCGCATCGTCGATCAGTTGATTGCAGTCATCGACGGCGAGCCCTATACGCTGCGCAACGTCCAAGAGTTTTCCAAAACCCGTTTGAATCGAGAATTTCCGACCGGCGATCTCAACTCTCTCAATGAAAGCGACGGCCAAATCCTGGAGCAATTCATCACTGAAAGACTGCTCGAGGCGGAGGTTCGTGACGCCGGAATAAAGGTCAATGCCGAAGATGTCGAGCATTATGTCGAAGAAGTTAAAAAAAACAATCGTCTGAGCGAAGCGGATTTCAAAATGGCGCTCGCCCGGGAAGGAATGACTCTCGACACCTACAAGGCGTCCGTCAAGACCGAATTGGAGAAAACCGAACTGGTGCGGCGCCAGGTTAGAAGCAAGATCACCGTCACCGATGCCGATGTGGAGCGGTACTACAATCTCAACGCCAAGAACTACCGTTCGGTGGATCGCGCGCGCTTTCGCCACATCCTACTTTCGTTGTCGGAAACAGCGGCCCCGGAGGTCACGGAGCAAACCTTCACGAAGGCGAAAGAGGTGTACGCGAGAATCGAAGCCGGTGAAGATTTCGCGAAAGTAGCCGGAGAAGTATCCGAAGGCGCCGGGCGCAACGTCGGTGGCGATATCGGATGGGTGAATCGCGGCACGTTGATAGCCGGGCTCGACGCGGCGGTATTTCAAAACCTTTCGGTCGGACAAGTCAGTGAACCGTTCCGCACCAGCATGGGCTATCATATAGTAAAATTGGAAGAGCGACAGGTCGGCGCCATCCAGCCGTTAGCCGCGGTCGCGCCGAAGATTAAAGCCGACCTTCAAGCAAAGGCACTCGAGGAACGTTACTCGAAGTGGCTCAAGAGCGATCTCCGAAGAAAGCATCGGGTCGATGTTAAAGTGGCCGGTGTCGTTTTTAAGCCGGAGGAATCCAAAGAAGGCACGATGGAGCTGATCGCCAACTCGACCCGGGCAAGCCGCCGCGAGGAGCGCACGTTTCTCAGTTATTTGAATCCACTTTCCTACGTGACGTCAGAAACGTCGCTCGATGAACTGGATCCAAAAGGCCCGTTGGCCGACAAGAACATCGTAAGCGTTTTTGGCGTGCCGCTTTTTACCACCGAGCGAGTTGATGATGTCCCTGACGTTCTCAATCCGCCACCGGAAAAACCTGCTCCCTCAACTGCGAACAGCTCGGGTGGTTTTATCTCGTCTGTGATCGATACGCTCAATCCTTTCTCCAAGAAAAAGCCCTGATTTCCTCGTTTGTGCGTTGACCAACTCGCGGATCTTCCGTGTGTCCGAGTTCGACACCAGCACCGGCAAAATGAACAAGTGAGCGCGCCTACCTCGATGCTCAAAGAATTCGGCAACTAGGTTCATGCAGCGGGCTGCTAAACCTATCGTAGCCGTCACTATGGGCGATCCCGCCGGGATTGGACCCGAAGTCATTGTTAAAGCACTTGCCGATCCGGCAATTAAGAGAGTGTGTCGCCCATTGATTCTGGGCGACTGGGGAGTGCTCGATCGCGCGAGCCGATACGGGAAGAATCGCCTCAGACTGATTCCCTTGCGCCAGGGAGAGCCGCTGTTGCCGAAGCTCAACCGCGGCGCCGGCTTCGTGGTATGCCCGCTCTCATCCTTGAAGGCGGCGGACTCTCGTCCGGGAGTCGCTTCAAGAGCCGCCGGCCATGCAACTTTTCGTTACATCCAAGTGGCGGCGAAACTGGCGCTCATGGGACTGGCCGACGCGATTGCGACAGCACCCATCAGCAAGCACATCCTCATCGACGCCGGTTACAACTATCCGGGTCACACGGAATTGCTGGCTGAACTCAGCCGCACGCGCGAGTGCCGTATGATGCTGGTGGGCAGGCAGCTGCGCGTCGTGCCGGTGACCGGCCATATTCCGTTTAGTAGAGTTTCTCGGGCTCTAACCGTGCAAAATATCCAAACGACTATCGAACTCACGCATGGTTGCCTCAAAGAATTTTTCGGGATTCGGAGACCGCGTATCGCAGTGGCGGCCCTGAACCCCCATGGCGGCGAAACAGGAATCTTCGGAAATGAAGAGATCGAAACCATTCAGCCCGCCGTTAAGGCGGCGTACGCGGCAGATATCGACGTGCGCGGGCCGTTTGCCGCCGACAGCTTGTTTCACCATGCCGCCCGTGGCGATTACGACGCGGTGATTTGCATGTACCATGATCAGGGATTGATTCCGCTGAAGCTGCATCATTTTTTTGGCGGGGTGGCGCTGACCCTCGGACCACCGTTCATTCGGACCTCGGTGGACCACGGCACGGCGTACGATATTGCCGGCAAGGGGAAAGCGGATGCGACGAGCATGAAGGAGGCGATCTTGCTTGCGGCGCGGTTGGCGCGGTTAAGAAAACATACGGCGGGAAAGGCGGAACAGAAATGAACCCGGAGATCTTTCGCGAATATGACATCCGCGGCCTGGCGGAAAAGGATTTCGATACCGATTTCGCCCTGCTCCTCGGCAAAGTGCACGGTACCGCGATCGTCGATAGGGGCGGCAGGCGAGTCACCGTGGGGCGCGATTGCCGCGCGACTTCCGACGCCTATGCCGAAGCGGTGATTGCCGGGCTCATAGCTGCGGGCCTGCAAGTTTATGACATTGGGATTTGTCCAACACCGCTGCTGTATTTTTCGTTATTCCATCTCGATGTCGACGGCGGGATCCAAATCACCGCGAGCCATAATCCATCTGAGTACAACGGGTTCAAGATATGCCTGGGCAAAGACACGCTTTATGGAGCGCAAATCCAAGAAATTCGCGCCAGAATGGAAAGGCGGCAGTTTCGCGAGCAACCCGGCGGTAAACTGGAGCGTTACGAGATCGTTCCGCCTTACCACCAGCATTTGTTGCGGGACGTCCCTAAGTTGGGGCGGCCGCTCAAAGTGGTCGTCGACGCCGGGAGCGGCGTTGGCGGACCGGTAGGGCCGCCGCTCTTCCGCCAGCTCGGCTGCACGGTTTCTGAGATTGCCTGCGTGCCCGATGGCCGGTTTCCCGTGCATCACCCCGATCCAACGGTGCCGGAAAACCTGCAGCTTCTGATCGAAAAGGTTCGCCAAGAAAGAGCGGATGTCGGCATCGCCTACGACGGAGATGCCGATCGCATCGGCGCCGTTGATGAGAACGGCAACATCCTGTGGGGAGATGAGCTGCTGGTCTTGTTTGCCCGTGACGTGCTCACACGCAATCCGAACGCGGTCATCATATCCGAGGTGAAGTGCTCACAACGGCTTTACGACGATATTGCCAAGCGTAACGGCAAAGCGATCATGTGGAAGGCGGGCCACTCGCTCCTGAAAGCCAAGATGAAAGAGACGCACGCGCTCCTGGCCGGCGAAATGAGCGGCCATATGTTTTTCAAAGAACGCTACTTCGGCTACGACGACGCGATCTATGCATCGCTCAGGCTGCTGGAGATTCTCGCGCGTTCGGAGAAACCGCTCTCGGCGCTGCTGGACGATTTGCCCAAAAGCGTTTCGACCCCGGAGTTGCGTGTCGAGTGTCCCGATGACAAGAAGTTCCTGCTTGCCGCGAAAGCAACGGAATATTTTCGCGAACATTATGAAATCATCGATGTGGACGGTGTGCGCGTGAAGTTCGCCGACGGCTGGGGCTTGATTCGCGCCTCGAACACGCAACCGGCGCTGGTACTACGCTTTGAGGCATCTTCGGCGGAGAAGCTCAACGAGTATCGCGCGATCGTCGAAAACAAACTCAAGGAACTCGAAAAGTCGTAAGGCAGAAGATGACGCGCGGCATCGTTATTCACGGAGCGCGCGTTCACAACCTGAAAAATATCAGCCTGGAAATACCTCGCGAGCGGCTCGTGGTCATCACGGGTGTTTCCGGATCGGGCAAGTCCTCTTTAGCCTTCGACACACTCTATGCCGAGGGACAGCGGCGCTACCTTGAATCCCTCGCCGCCGACGCCCGCCAGTTCCTGCGTCAGATCGAAAGGCCGGAGATCGACGCCATCGAGGGACTTTCGCCGGCCATTGCGGTCAGCCAGTCCGGCGCCTTCTACACCAGGCGATCCACGGTTGGTACGGTCACCGAAATCTACGACTACCTGAGGCTGTTGTTTGCTCGTGCCGGCCAGCCAAGCTGCCCAGAGTGCGGTGCCGACATCGCCGCTCATACATTGGAGCAAGTCGCCGACCGTTTGTCGGCTCTACCCGAACAGAGCCGCCTGCTGATCCTCGCGCCGATTGCAACTGCCAGCCAAGAAGAGCGGC
>DATACQ010000497.1:0-6558 GCA_036258955.1 Binatia bacterium | reverse complement strand
AGCGGCAAAGCCGCAACCAAAAGCAGATTCGAAGTACATAGGTATCGGAATATCTCGCGCAAGGCGCAAAGGAAAAAAAAACTCCGAAAACTTGGCGTCTTGGCGACTTGGCGCGAGGAATATCCGAATCCGAGAATTTCTCGCTGCGACCAATTTGCGCGTTCCGGGCAAATTCTCAGCCCTCCGCGCCTCCGCGGTGATATTTCCGATTATTGCCCAGTATTCCCGCTCGATGTAGAAGAGCTGGGGACAGTCCCCTACCGCCCCTACAACTTCGCAGTCAAAAACCTCGGCCGTTCACCTAGCCAATTCTGATGCGATTTGCTACTAATCGACGTTAAAATGTTGCGACTTGGTTAAAAAATTGCCGCTCGCCTTCGGCGGTACCAGGACGAACGGCACTTAACCTGTTTTTGATTTGCACCGATGAGCGATCCAATTGATCCGATTTCGGTGGCGGTCATCGCCAACCGCCTCACCGCTATCACAAAGGAGATGGGGCAGATCATGCTGCTTACATCTCGTTCGCCTATTTTCAGCGAATCCCGGGATTTCGTCACCGCAATTTTCGATGCGCAGGGGCAACTAATTGCTCAGACGTCATATATTCCGGTGCTTCTCGGCGCCATTCCTTTCGCGATGGAAGCCATTCGCAGAAAATATCGCGACCAGGAACTTCATCCCGGCGACGTGATAGTCGCTAACGACCCCTACGACGGCAACAGCCATCTTCCCGATGTAACCATCGCCCGGCCGGTTTTTTACAAAGGAGTGATTGTCTTTTGGTCGGTGACCAAGGGCCATCAGGCGGACCTCGGTGGCGCCGGGGTCGCCGGTTACAATCCCTCGGCCAAAACCGTTTGGGAGGAAGGCCTGCGCCTGCCCGCGATCAAGCTTTATGCCAAGGGAGAATACCAGAGCGACGTGTGGGATCTCATTCTCCTGAACGTCAAAAGCCGGTATCTCGTCGAAGGTGATCTTCACTGCCAAATCGGCGCAACGGCACGCGGCGAAGAGGCGCTCATCGAGCTGCTGGAACGTCACGGCACAGCTACCGTGGATGCAGCCATCCAGTCGTACCTGGAAGCTACGCAAAGAAAAATGGCCGCGGCCATCAAAGCAATCCCGGACGGATGCTATTCCGGCGAGCGCGGCCTCGACAACGATGGTGTCGAAATGAATCGGGTCGTCCCGATTCGGGTCGATGTTAAAGTTAATGGAGAGAAGCTAACGTTCGACTTTTCTCGGTCGTCTCCGCAGACGCGCGGCTACGTGAATAGTCCTCTGGCCAATACGGCGTCCGTTTGTTTTCAAGCGCTCTTCGCTTGCATCGGAGCGATTCCTATCAATGCTGGATCGTTGCGCCTGATCAATGTTTCCGCGCCGGAAAATTCCGTTGTCAATTGCCGCGCCCCCGCGCCGACGACCGCCTCCACCTTGCTCACCTGCGCTGCCATTGCGGACGCAATTTGGATAGCTCTGGGGCAAGCGGTTCCGGGCCAAACGCAGGCGGGATGGGGGCGCCGCTGCGCGCCCATGACGGCCGGTTTCAATCCGCGCACGGGCAAGCCGTTCGTTTGCACGCATCACAACTGTAAGGGCGGTTCGGGCGCGACCGAGGGGTATGATGGATGGAATCATACCGGACCCGTGAGCAACATGGGTGGCTCTCGCGCGACGGACCCGGAAATTTTCGAAATTGCGTATCCTTATAGATTGCTACAGTACGAATATGCGCCGGACACGGGTGGAGCAGGAAAATGGCGTGGCGGCACCGGCGCTATCCTGCGCTGGCGCGTTGAGACGCCCGCTTTAGAATGTGTCACCGTCGGCTCGGGTATGCTGGACGAGACTC
This sequence comes from Binatia bacterium, assembly GCA_036258955.1. GTDB lineage: Bacteria > Desulfobacterota > Binatia > UBA9968 > UBA9968 > DATACQ01. The sequence continues at coordinate 4,703 of DATACQ010000497.1, read as the reverse complement.
GCGCCTTCGGCCTGCTCGGTGGCCATCCCGGCTCTTTGCCAGAAATGCAGGTGACTTCTCGTGATGGCAGCAAAAGACAGCTTCAAGTAAACGCATTCCACGCTATCGCCGAAGATGATACTTTCGAACTTCGGTCCCAAGGCGGAGGTGGATTCGGCGATCCCCTGGAGCGTGATCCTGACCAGGTCCTGAACGACGTCGTCAATGGATTTGTCCCCCCGGAAAAGTCGCTGGCCGACTACGGGGTGGTGATTTGCCGCGAGAACTCGACTCTCGAACGGCAAGCGACAGAGAAAGAACGCGCCGCAAGAAAAATGGCGCGCCCGGTGAAGTAAAACATCGTCCTCACGCGGTCAGCAACAAATTCTACTTGTACTTAAGCTCCTGAATCGATTTTTCGGGCTTGCGTTTTCCTGAATGACACCGTCCGATAAAAGCTTTTTAGTCGGCATCGACGTTGGCGGAACGTTTACCGATTGCGTCCTCGTGGACAGCGCCGGCAAAAGCATTGCCGAAAAGACTTTCACGACGCCGGAAGATCCTTCCCAAGGGGTTTTGCATGGCCTCGACAAACTCGCTGAGCGCACGGGTGTTCCTGTAAAGGATTTTTTTGCTTCGCTACGGCGCATCGTTCACGGCACGACCATCACGACCAACGCGGTGCTTACCGGGCGCGGCGCCGTAACCGCTTTTATCACCACAGAAGGATTTCGCGATGTCCTGTTGATGCGCCGGGGGGTGCGCGAGGATCAATTCAACTCCAAACATGCGCCGCCCCCACCCATTGTGCCGCGCCATCGCACCTACACGGTATCAGAGCGCATCGATTGTGAGGGACGCGAGATTACGGCGTTTGATCGTGACGGCGCGCGGCAGGTGCTGCGAACACTTAGGGGCAGGGGCGTTGAAGCGCTCGCGGTCAGTTTTCTGTTTTCGTTCTTGAATCCATCTCATGAACAGCAGATGGCCGAACTAATCACGGAGGAGTTCCCAGAGGCTTACGTTTCATTATCCATTGAGGTCTTGCCCCAATTGCGTGCCTACGAACGCCACAGCACCACAGCCCTAAACGCCTCTGTCGGACCGATTTTGGCTCGTTATCTTGAGCGGCTGATGGCGCGGCTGGAAGGTGCCGGTTTTGCCGGGCGTCTCCTGATCATGCAATCCAACGGTGGTGTGATGGCGCCTACTATGGCGGCCCGGTTCGCCTGCAGAACTCTGTTATCGGGACCGGCGGGTGGACCCGTGGCGGGAAAATTCTGGGGCGAGCGCAGCGGCCATAGGAATTTGATCACCATGGACATGGGCGGAACCAGCTTCGATGTCTCCTTCGTCAAAGATGGCGAGGTGAGTTTCACTACTGAAGGTTCCGTCGGTGGTCATGCGATGGCTTTCCCGGCGCTCGATATCCGTACTGTCGGAGCCGGCGGCGGTAGCATTGCGCAAGTCGATGAAGGCGGTGTGCTGCAGGTCGGCCCAAGCAGCGCCGGCGCGACGCCTGGACCCATTTGCTACGGCCGCGGTGGTGAGCAGCCGACGGTAACGGATGCGGACCTCATTTTGGGCTACTTAGGCGTGGACGATTTTCTCGGCGGAAAATACCGGCTCGATTTGCCCGCGGCGTGGCATGGTATCGAGCAGCGGATTGCGAATCCACTCGGAATCGACACCCTGCGTGCGGCCGAAGGAATCAATCGCCTGGTCAACAGCACCATGGCAGATGCCATAAGGCTGCTTTCCATCGGCGAAGGTTATGATCCGCGTGAATGCGTGTTGATCGTGGCCGGCGGCGCCGGAGCCGTGCATGCCGCAGCCATCGCGTCCGAGTTGGCCATCCGAAAACTGCTTGTTCCCCGCGAGGCATCGGTGTTTTGTGCTGCGGGAATGCTTTTGTCCGATCTCAAGCACGACTATGTCCGAACGTTGTCGGGCGAACTGTCAACCTTACCGCAGCAAAAAATAGAGCGTCTTTATCGAGAGATGGAAGCCGAAGCGCTCAGTACGCTCGGGACAGAAGGGGTGAGCAGAGAAGACATTGCGTTCTCGTACGCCGTCGATTTGAAGTACGCCGGCCAGTTCCACGAGCTGACGGTTCCCTTTAGTTTGTCGCAGGGTTTTGCCGGCCTCAAGCAAACATTCGATGCCCAGCACCAGCGGTTATATGGCTACCATCTCGCGGGTGAGCCTGCCGAGGCGCTCAACTGGCGGCTTACGGCGGTCGGCCGAATCGAACGGCCCTCATTCTCCCAAAAAGCGGTCGCTGGTGGAGGCAAAGTGCTGGAGAAGCGCAAGCGTGATGTCGTTTTCGACGGGTCGAGATTTAAAGTGCCCGTGTTTGATGGCGTAACGTTGAGTCCGGACATGAAAATTGCTGGCCCCGCGATTGTCGAGGAGCCGACGACAACAGTCGTAATTCCACCTGAGTGGGAGCTTTGGGTTAATGGCTTTGGGGACTATGAAATTTTGAACCGAGCGGAGCCCTAAGAGTTCGGGTTTTACGTTTCGAGTTTCGGGATTAGCTTGTAGCCCGGATGGAGCGTAGCAGAATCCGGGATTCCTGGATTCTGGAAGGACAGTAGGCTCTCGCGTCGCGCTGGAGAATTTGAACATGGCAATTTCTTTTGGCATCAGCTTCGCCCCGAATCATCCGCGCGAGTTAAGCGACTGGTGCCGTGCCTCGGAAGATGCCGGCTTTGAACGCGCCGGAGTTGTCGATTCACAGTCAATCTATCGCGAGCTCTACGTCAGCTGCGCGGCGGCTGTTCAGGCAACAACCGCCATCCAAATAGGCCCGCGGGTGACCAACGCGCTGACACGCCATCCGAGCGTAACCGCCAGCGCGCTTTTGACGTTAAACGAATCAGCTCCCGGACGGGTTTTTGCCGGATTCGGCACAGGTGATAGCGCCGTCTTCAACATTGGTTTGAAGCCCGTGAAACTTGCCGTCCTGGGAGAGTTCACGACGTGTATTCGCGCGCTGATGCGCGGTGAGGCTGTGCAGTATCAGGGTAGCGAAATCAAACTCACGTGGGGTAAGGCGGATATACCCATCTATATCGCCGGTCACGGGCCAAAAACGCTCGAGCTGGCGGGACAATATGCTGATGGGGTGATTGTGGGCACCGGGGTCGGCGATGACGTAGTGCGGGATGCTTACCTGTCCATTGCCGCGGGCGCTGCGCGCGCGGGCCGACGTGCTGAAGACCTGGATGTCTGGTGGGCTTTGAGCGCGTATGTCGGCAACAGCCGTGAGGAGGCCTTGTCGATCATTCGTATGTTGCTTGCCGCCAAGGCGAATCATTTGGCGCGCTTTCCGGAGCAGAACAAGCACGTGCCGCCTGAACACCGAGAGCTCCTTGAGCAGATTCATAAAGGCTATAACTACCTCGAGCACCAGAAGCCCGGTGCTGGAACAACCAACGCGGCGCTGGTGCGGCAAAGCGGGTTGGAATCTTATCTGGCCGATCGCTACGCCATTGTAGGAAGACCGGATCAATGTCTTGCGACGCTCCGAAAGATCGCGAGCTACGGCGTGCGAAAAGTTTGGCTGAACGTGCACTTTGATGACAAAATCGGCTTCATAAAAAGGTGGAGCCGAGAGGTGATGGTCAAGACTAAATGATTCGGTTCAAAACGTTCACGCTAACGTTTGAACCCCTGGAAACTTGGAACACTTGCAACGAACTTCGATAACATACGGAGCCAGCAGTGAAGAGGCGAAAGGTGGTCACCATGGCCGGTAGCAGAATATTGCGGTTTGTGCTTCGGGTTGTATTCGTTACGACGATTTCTTGTGCCTGGTGGTTTGAAGCATCTGCGCAGGATGTGTTCGTTGCTCACCCGGCGCTTACCTTCGGCGATATCCCCTATTACATCGCGAAAGAGAAGGGTTTCTACAGCGATGAAGGCGTTCACGTCAAAGATCTGTATATTCGCGGCGGCGTCACGGCCTCCCAGGCACTCCAAGCGGGATCGGTCCATTTCACTCTCGCTTTGGGTACCGGAGTTCGGGCCGCGCTCTCGGGCATGACAATAAAAGCGATCATGGTCTACTGCGACAAACCGTACCACTTCTTGTACGGCCGCCCTGACCTCGGAGTGCGCAGCGCCCACGACTTAAAAGGTAAACGCATCGCCGTCACCGGTGTGGGATCGACGACCTATTACGCGACCCGCAAGGTCGTGGAGCGGCTCAGGCTCGATCCGGACAAGGACGTACGAATCCTACCGGCCGGTGATATCTGGGCTGCGCTCGCGGGTGGCTCGGTGGAGGCGGGCCTCATCCGGCCGCCATTTACCAATGCGGCGGAAAAAATGGGAATGGTGCAATTGGCCTACGTCGGGGATGCCATTCAGATGCCGATGTCCGGTCTGGTGACCTCCGAAAAGATGATCCAACAACAACCGGAGCTCGTGCGCCGGTTTGTCAGGGCAACAGTGAAAGGGCTGCGGTTCTTTCTCGACAAGAAGAATGAAGCCGAAAGCATTGCCGCGCTTAACCGGGTTATCAAAATGGAACCTGATGTGGCGAAGCAGACCTATGACTTTTATTTCGGCATTATGACCAAGGACGGAGTGCCCTCGGAACGCTCGCTGATTGACGATTTCGAGATCTCGCGCTTGATGCTGCCCAAAAACGAAATTCAAAACATTACGCGCCAGCAGGCGGAGCAAAAAATGTATGACTTTCGAATTCTGAAGGA
>DATACQ010000496.1:0-3337 GCA_036258955.1 Binatia bacterium | reverse complement strand
TGGACGTGGGCCACCGAACGCCAGCGGCCCTGGATGAGCAAGCTTTGGGCGTCCGGGTATTGCTGAAACAGCTCGCGGGCGACTTTATAGGAAGCGTAATCCGGCAGTTTGGCTTGATCCACTGGCTTGGAGACCTCAAGGCCTTTGATGGCGATGATCTTTACACCACCGTCTTCGTAGTATTTTTTTACAGCCTGATTGATGTTTTCTTTGTACGCAGTAGCGATGGCGGTGGTGTGCACCTTGAGGTGCTTCATCGCCTCCACCGTCGCACCCATCGCGGTGCTGACCGGAAGCCCGATTTGTTCGGAGAGCTGCGCGACGAGTTCTTGTTCGGCGGCGTAGCCGCGCTGCGTGCCCAATGTAATCCCACCCATCAAAATGGCATCGCATTCCTCAGCTTTGAAAATTCCCAATCCGGCACCCAGGGCCGCGACGGCTTTGTCGAATTCTTCCGCGGTGTGGGCCTGGACATTCAAACCCGAAGAGACGATCGTGAATCCTTTGGGCAGAATAAGATCCCAATCCGAAGGCGTTTCGAACACCGAAGGAGAAAGATAACCTATGCGCGCTTTCCAACCTGGCACGGAATACTCCTTCCAGAAAGCTGAAAACTGAAAAGCTGAGAACGGAAACTTGAAACGAAGTCAAAACTGAAAACCAGAAACCAGAAACCTGAAACCGGTTTATGGCCACAGCGACTTGATAAAGCCGCTGCGCTCGAGTTCCTCCATATAGCTTGTATCGATAAATTCGCTGGCCTTGCGCTCCTTTGCTTTCGGCATCGTCTCGGCGAGCAATTTAAGCGCGTTCTCCACGCTTTTTGTACTGATGGTGGGGATCTTGCGAACGATTTTAGTGCTGAACAGATCATAGGTGTACGCGAGCGTTTGCTCATCGGTGATGCCGCCGTACTTTCGCAAAGCGCGTATGCTCAATTCTCGATCCGTGAGCAGCCTTTTGTGTCCCTCGAGATAAGCGCGCAAAAACCGCAGCACGCTATCGCGGTTCTTTCTACCAAATTCCCGGCTGATGGCGACGGTGGTGGTCGGAATTTCTCCGCCTGATTCACCAAAGTCGTACAGCGCTTTGAGCCCGGTTCTCTCCGCATAATACGAGGTGGGAAACGAGAGGACGCCGGCATCGACTTTTTTGAGCGAGATTGCCGTCGCGATATCGCGCTGGCTGCCGATTTGCAGAAGGGTCACGTCTTTTTTTGGATCGAGACCCCAGCTCACCAGAAGGGGACGCACGAGCAAATCCGTCAAAGAACCAAAGCGGGTTACGGCAATGGATTTACCCCTGAGGTCGTTTGGGCCGGTTATGCCCGGGTGCGCGGTCAACTTCATCAAGTGCATGTCAATGGAATTCGCCAGCAGCACCAAGTCGGATCCGGAAACCGACGATTGCAAGGTCACCAAACCCGAGGTCGTCGTCACGTCGAGCTGGCCGGCAACGTGTACTTGCACCATCTGCACGCCTTGGACGTAAATAAGCTCGGTGTCGAGACCATGTTTCTCGAACAGTTTAGCCTCTTTAGTCACATAGACCGGATACATGCTGGCGCTGTGCGAAGGATAGCCGACGCGGAGCGTCTTTAGAGCATCCGCGGCTTCGGCGGTTGACATCGATAAACCAAGAACGCCGGCGGCGATCAGTGCGGCCGTAAGAGTCCTTGCAGTGAACATAAATCCTCCTTCTCCATCGCGCGACAATGGTATTTACGGTGCGCCGAAAAAGCGCGCTGTGTTGTCGTACAGCAGTTTCGCCTTCTGAGCCTCGGTCAGATCGTTGCGCTCGATTATTTCCAGGGCGGCGTTTTCCCGACCTTCGCCATGCGGAAAATCTGAGGAGAAGAGAACATAATCCTCTCCGATGATTTCGAAAAGCTGGTGCAGCATCCGGTCGTCAGCTTCCGCGGCGATGAATATTCGTCCCGATTTCACGTATTCCCTGATACTCATGAGTGGTAATTGGCCGGGGTTCGGCATACTTAAGCCAAAAGGATGGCCGCCGCGGTCTAGCGGTAAGTAATGATCCATGCGCGAAACCATGTAGAAAATCCATTCCGCCCCGAACTCGAGAAACGCGACTCTCAGATCGCTGTAACGGTCGAGCATCCCGTGACCGACGAGAGCCATAAACGCGAGCTGGGCCGGCAGAGACATGCCGATGATATGGCCGTCGTAAATCGAGCGGCCAAGCTGGGCCAAGGGCGGGTAGCTCATCCCCATGTGCACGCAAAGCGGCAGCCTGCTCCGCGCAAATTCATCCCACACGGGGAAGAAACTTGGGTCAGACAGCATGCGCTCGCCGGCGGTGCCGAAAACAACTGCCGCTCTTGCGCCGAGCTCTGTCATTTCCTGGATGGACGCTAACGCCTGGCGCTGATCGCGCAGCGGAAGAAGACCGGACCATTTGAGCCTGCCCGGCGCGATCGCACATTGCTTCGCGACAAAGCGGTTGTAAGCGCGATATAGTGCCGCTTCAAAGCCTGGATCGGTTGTCATGTGCGCATAAAGGGTGCTGGGAAACAGCATCTGCGCATCGAGACCCATGCGGTCCATGTCGGCGAGTCGCGCTTGCGGATCGTTAAGGGTCATGCTGCCGATGGAGCAGTGCTCCCGTTCCGTATTGGCGCCGAACTCCGCGAGGACATGTTTAGGAGTGTTGGCCTGCTGCGCCCCGGGCCCGAAGGCGTGGGGCTCCAACATTCCTTCAATTAGCCATCCGGCATTATAGTTTCCCAGTCCAGAATCGTCGTGAATCGTTGCCGGCCGGGGACGCCGCGCTCGATAGGGCTCCGGAAGATCCGCCCACATGTGCGGATTGATCGAGCCGTGGGCATCGGCATCGAAAACACGGTAACCTTGAAGCATGCCAGCGCTCCTTTAATCCGCCTCTAGAGAAGCCATCGATTAGCGCAACTTTTTGCGAGCTGCCGGCAAAAACCCGCTCTGCTCGAGGCTTTCCACGGCGCTCGGAGTGATCACTTGCGTCAACTCTACTTGCGCTACTTTCGGATTGATCCTCGAAATAACTTTTTGGACGATTTTCCACGCGGCCGGATCGGGCGCCATATCGAGAGTAGCCATGATCGTGAGAACTTTATAGGAAGCTTCGGCGTCTTCCGGCCGCGGAAAGCGAAACGCCTTGCGCAGGATTTCGACAATCTCCGGTTTGGCGCTTGGGTCGTGGATTAAGATCACTGCGTCCGCCATGCCTTTGACCAAGCGGGAGACCTGGTCCGCTGAAGCCGCGGCTGAATCGCGCAGGAAACATAGCGTCGTGCCTTGGTAGGGAAAATTGAGCTCGCCGATATCGGCAAGCTCAATTT
>DATACQ010000495.1:0-1538 GCA_036258955.1 Binatia bacterium | reverse complement strand
GGCTTAAGCCTCAATAGCGCAAAAGACGTTCGTTTCAGGCTGCAGCTTGACATTCTTGGTGTCCCCCACCAGTACGTTACGGGCTACAATTCCAACTCGGATGCACGGTTGGCCCTGGAACGGAACGAAATTCAGTTTTTTACGGAAGGCACACCCGGCTATCGCTCTCAAGTACAACCACGCATGGTGAAAGAGGGTCTGGTGACGGCCGTGTATGCGGATGAGCTTGTAACTGCGGATGGGGAGTTCCGGCCGAGCCGGGAAGTTCCCGATATACCTTCATTCTCGCAGCTTCATCAGCAGATTTTCGGTAAACCAGGTTCTGGGCTACTGTGGGAAACGCTAAAGACGATCAACATGACACACGCGATGCAACGGGTCTCCAAAGTGCCTCCGAACACGCCTGCGGAAGCCGTGACAGCGCTGCGGCAGGGATTTACGCAGCTGATCAGCGACCAGGAATTCGTCCAGGAATTTAAAAAGGTCACCCGCTCCGATCCCAACTTCCAGGTTGGCGGTGAGGCGGACAAACTCATAAGGCAGTTAGTCCAGGCCCCGGCCGAGGTTAAAAACACCATTCGGAAATACACTGAGAGCAAGTAACTCGCAGACGCAAGTGAGCGCAATCTTAGTTCGAGCCGCGCAGAAAGGGCTTCCAGTTCCATTCAAAATCTGGATCGGTATACGCTTGCGGCGGCATCAGTGAAGTGAGCCCGCGCTTTGCCAACTCGCTTTCAAATTTTTCCCGGACCCACTTATCTTCGTTGACGTATTCGATTTGGTCCTTGGCCCGATCTTCGACTTTCTCCGCATGGCCATGGAACTGCATCGGAGGATGGAGCGCCAGATAGCGCGCAGGATCGCCGCCGGCGTTGAAATGCTGGTGAAACCACTTGTTGGGCGGTACGAAACAACTCGCCTCGTGCCAGGGCACGACGACTTTTTCCTTTCCTTCTTCCCACATGATCGAGTACCCTTCGCCGGCCGGGATGACAATCACCCTCCCCGGCCCATGCCGGTGCGCTTTCTTGTACAGACGCGCATCGAAGACCGACATATGACACGACATTTCAGAATCGGGAAACTGAATATAAACACTACGGCCGCCCGCGCCGCGCCGCGCGTTACTATCGAGTTTGTCCCAGGCGCGCATATCGGGAAAAAAATTTCCGTACCAATAAGCGCGCCTCCCCCAGGATTCATCCAGCTCGTTTTGCGAAATCATCTTGGCTTCTGAATAAAAGTCCATCTCGTTCTGAATGTCGCCGCCCTCGTACGGATTGCCGAAAACGAAATTCACATCGCGGACGCCGGATAAGGTCAGCGGCATGTAGTTGTAATGCAACAAGCGCACGGGCTTATCGCCTTGCATGTTGCTGAACTGGTGCGTGTAATTGTGTGGCAGCAAAAACATGCTGTGCTTCTGCCATTCGAAAGTTTTCTTGGGCCGCTTATCGCCCGCCCAGATGGTTGTCAGCCCTCGGCCCTCGACCACGTAAACGATTTCGTCGAGCGAAAATTTGAGCGGCGGCAACGTC
>DATACQ010000494.1:0-5628 GCA_036258955.1 Binatia bacterium | reverse complement strand
AACCTCGGCGCTTTCAAACGGAAGAGATTCCAAAATGGCACGACGCGTTTTGAACGGTTCATCGATGAGAACCCGCTCGCCGCGGTAGAGCACATCGTAAGCGACGAACGCTACCGGAACCGCGGCGCGCAGTTCGTCCGAGAGTGTTTTACGGCCAAGTCTTTTCTGGAGATAAAGAAACGGCAGAATGCGCGCGCCGCTCACCGGCACAATTTCACCATCGAGAATAAGCCCCGCCGATGACTGCGCATTGCTCTCCACAAGCTTTGCCAAGGGCGTAACGAGATCGGGGAAGGTTCGGGTAATCTCATCCAGAGTGCGCGAGAAAAGGGCCACGCGCGTACGTCGATTGCCTCCCTCATGCAGGACGCCGTGGGATAATTCGTCACCGGGTTTCGCGGGCGCCACATGCGCCTGCGCGCGGATACCGTCAAATTTGTCTTCTACATTGAACTCCCGCGGCATCTGTTCCGCTACATCCGAAAGGTCCTCGGCGGGCGTGGCAAGCATAAACTTGATCGGATGAAAAAGTTGCATGCGCGCTGCGCTCAACGTGCCGTAACGCGCCAGCAACGCGGTGGCTCCTATGTCGCCCGTGAGCATGTTGGCCCATTGAACCTGTTTCACCTCGACCCCGAACATGCGCGCGACAGCATCCTCGACCGCGCCCTCTTTGAGTCCGATGCGAAGATCCCCGGAGAGGATCTTGACCAGGTATTTTGCTTCGAGCGGCGCGGCATCGCGCAGCAACGCGGCAACGGAATCGAATTTCTTCTTATTCCCCGTAATGAGCGCGAGCTGTTCCAACGCGGTGGCAACCTGATCGAGTGTAAGACCGTCGTGTTTCTTAGGACTCGCGGGTCGCGTGGCGAATACTTCGGCCGTGAGATCGCCTAAGTCTCCATAGTGTACAAGCCGCTGGGCCAACTTCTGCGAGTTTTCTCCTGTTACGTGCTCAAGAGCCCGGAACAACGTCGCGCCCCCGACATTAGTGGTGCGCTGATCGCGCAGCGGAAAGATGTAACCGGAAAAGTAACGCGCAGCCAGGGCGAGGTCTTCGTCGCCGAGAAATTCGAAATACCTCGCCAGCAATGCCGCTTTTTCAAGCCTCTTGGTGGTCTTGCCAATCGCCTCGGCGGTCTCTGAAAATGTAAGGAACGCGCCTGACGGGTGCTGCCCCACGGATAAATGCGAGCGATTCATCCGAGCAGTGTAACATTTGCACGCAACGGCTTCTTCTACCCTGCTATCATTATCTCCGTTCACCTGATCCTTATGGCTAGCGTGACGCCGAATCTCTGGTATTCTGAAGCAACAACTACGAACAGCATAGGAAAGGAAAATCAACGTATACAATCATGCTTACACCTCGGCACATGTTGAAGGTTTTGGCGACAATACTGCTCTTTTCGCCGACAGTCGCTTTTGCGCAGGAGGACACAATGCTGCCCGCCGGTCTTTACCGCCTGGAGATGATCATGGCATCGATCTCCCGCCTGCCTTTATTCGGCACGTCGAAATCCGCATCACGGTCCCTCTCCCTGGTAGAGATCCGTGAACAAGACGGCGCACTGGTCCAAAGCCACCGCGTCTGTGATTTCCGAGTCCTCGACGACTCCGCGATGATCAAGATGATTTTTCCGGATAAGTTTGTCGCTGCGCTCGCGCAACACACGTATCCCATTCAACTGGAGAAAGATGCCGAAGGCTGGCGCTACCGCGCCGATCTCGGCGTCGAGCGCATCGGCTATCAGGCCGGCGCCGGTGACACCAAGCTTCCGGTCGCCGCCGATGACCCGGCCGTCTACGACTGGGATGATGACGGCAAGCCCGGCGCAACCTTGAAACTAGCCGTGCCGTTGCTTCCGGCGGGAGAGCTTTACGTCGTGCAGCGCGGCCAGTCGATCTTGAATGGCCGGATCACGCAACCCGGGCGGATCGAAGGCGCCATCGAAGTGCGCAGCTTCGAGCATCGGGTTCTCGGCGCGCGGCCCGGGTTTCTCAACAAATCGCCAGACATTCAGCCGGACCCTAACGAAAGCCGTTTTTCCATTTCCCAAGTGGCCGCGGGGAGCACCTGCGAATCCCTGCGTGCCGATGCGCGGTAGAACGGTATTTCCTCAGTTTATACGCGGTCCTCTGACCAGATTCACCGCAGTCTTTCAGTAAAGGGATCGACCGTGCTATCGCTCAAGAACCTAGCAGCCCTGCAGCGCATCGAAGCTTGCGATCAGCCGCAACCGGCGCACGTGAGCATCTTGCTTCCCGTGCTGAATGAGGCCGAGCGCATCGGAAATTGCCTCAGGGGTTTGGTGAAGCAGCCGGCCGAAGTCCGCGAAATTCTGGTTATCGACGGCGGTTCAACTGATGGGACTCGAGTTATCGTTGAACGGTACCGGCGCAGTGATTCCAGGATCAAGCTCCTGGACGCCACTCCAGTGGACGAAAGTTGGACGGGCAAATCATGGGGCTTGAATTTCGGGCTGCTCAACTCTAGCAGCAACTCGCAATGGATACTTTGCGTGGATGCGGACGTCGAAGTTTCTCCGTTGTTAGTCCGCTCACTTTTGGCGCATGCGCGCCGTACTGGCATTTCGACATTTTCCGTGGCCGCGAGACAACGCTTGTCCGGCCCGATAGACGGTCTCATCCACCCGGCGCTGCTTACTACCCTCGTGTACCGTTTCGGCCCGCCGGGAGGCGCGACTCGCGATCCACACAACGTCCAAGCCAATGGACAGTGTTTCATTAGCCGCCGCGAAACCTTGATCCAGACACAAGCATTCGCGCGTGCTCAAGCTTCCCTTTGCGAAGACATCACTATCGCGAGACGTCTGGCTGAGTGTGGTGAGGCTGTCGGTTTTTACGAAGCAGACGTGCCCGTCGAGGTCACGATGTATCCTAATTGGCGCGAAACCTGGCGCAACTGGCCACGCTCCTTGCCCATGCGCGATCAGTATTTCGGCTGGCGCGAAGTTGGAGGGTTGATACGGGTCTTGGTCTTTCAGGCGTTGCCGTTGCCGGTTTTCGTTTTGGCTTGGATCTTCGGCGCGCCGCTGTGGATCGTCGTAATCAGTGCTCTGTTTCTGCTGGCGCGCATCGGCATCTTGGTCGGGGTGGCCAGAGCTTACCCGAGACGAGTTTGGAGTTATTGGCTATCGCCGCTCTTCGACTTGCCCGTGGTTCTGCGGGTGATCGCGAGCGCGCTCGCCCGGCACCAAACCTGGCGCGGTCGTTCGTACCTACGCCGGAAGGGCGGCAGGTTCGAACCGGCTGGGACTCGCGTTCCCTAGTCTTTCCTTGCCGCGAACAGCGCCCGAGAATGGACCGATTTACGCAACGCGCTTTGAGCACCGGCATGCGCCTTACCGCTCGAGTGCTTGCTGCCGGTAGGCTGCACACCATCGTTTCAGGCGCGGAACATATTCCACAGGAGGGGCCGGCGCTGTTGGTTGCGCGTCATTATCATCATTTCTTTGACGGAATCGCCCTGTTTGCCGCGTTGCATCGGCCATTTCACATACTTGTGACGTTAGATTGGGCACAAAGCTTACTGGCGCGAAAGGTGATGACGTTCCTGACCCGGGTCGCGCGCTGGCCAGTGGTACTCCGACCGGATGCCTTATCGCAGCTTCAAGGGCAGACCGTCTTCAGCGCCGTTAATGTGATGCATTGCCAGCGCAGCGCTTTGAGGGAAGCTGCCGATTTACTGGCGGCGGGGCGCATCCTGGTCATATTTCCCGAAGGGTATCCCACCATCGATCCGCATTACACGCCAAAAACGCGCGAGACAGAACTCCTGCCGTTCAAGCGTGGATTTCTCGCAATTGCGGCTGCGGCCGAGAAGCAGCGCGGTGCCAAGGTTCCACTGATTCCGGTCGGCTTGCATTATACCGTGGGAAAGAAATGGACGGCCCATATCGATGTCGGCGCTCCGATCAACGACGAGGATTTCACTAGTCGTGAAAGCTTGGTAAAAAAAGCCGAACGAGAGGTGGCGCGTCTTTCAGGTCTAGATCTAAACTCCCAACACTAAACCGTATGCCGAGCGGCGCGGATTAGCCGTTCGGGTCCTCCTCTTCGTGAAGCGCCACCGCGTCGAGTACTTTGAACTGCATCTTTCCTTCCTTGTCTTTGACCAGCAGCTCGATCTTCTTTTCCGCCTCCGTGAGTTTTTGATTGCAATAGACTACCAAGCCGACACCTTTTTCGAAGGCGACTAGCGATTCGTCCAGTGGCAGCTCGCCCGTCTCGAGTTGCTCTACTACCGACTCGAGTTCTTCGAGCGCCCTCTCGAAATTTTTTCCCTGCGGATCTTGTTTGACCATCTTATTTCTCCTTATCGCTTGCCAACGCGCGCGCCGAATCTTTGCCGTTGCCACGTAGCTTTTCGGTCAGTTGCAGTGGATCCACGCGCGCGCCGCCCACCCGGGCACCCCAGTGGAGGTGCGGACCCGTGACCCGACCCGTCATCCCCGACAGTGCGATCACTTGGCCCTTTCGAACCATCGCGCCTTCTTCAACTTTTGTGTCCGAGAGATGAAAGTACATTGTGTACAGTCCCGCGCCGTGCTCTAACACCACGCTACCCCCCGCGAAAAAAAAATGCCCCACCAGAACAACGCGGCCGTGATTAGGGGCGATCACTTCTGTTCCCGCCGGCGATGACAAATCCGTCCCCGAGTGCGGCGCCCGCGGAACTCCGTTTATAATGCGGCGAAAGCCGAAAGAAGACGCTGACGCTGCCTGCGGCACCGGCCGAAGAAAGTCCCCTTCCCATAAGCGTTCAGACGAACTCGACGCAAATGCGCGGCTAAAGGCACTTCGCTCCCGTTCGATTTCCGCAAGCGTTTCGGGTGTCATTTCATCAAAACTCGGCGCAACGGTAAAAGATTCTTTTTTGAAATCCTTAGGCTTGATCGTCAAGGAGATCTGTCTTTCGCTGCGCGCGCCATCGGCCGCGAAGGCGCGAATGAGAATTTTTGTGACTCCGGGTTTCGCCTCGACATCGGCGCCGATGAGCGCCGCAAAATGCTGGCGGTCGGCGGGAAACAAATAAAGCGGATTCTTTCCATGTAATCCTTGAATGGCAGTAGCACCGCGAGCCAGGACCCGAAGCTCTGCGAGGTCGCCTTGGAAGAGCTCTATGCTTTCAGGCGCTTTGATCCGCGCCGATGCAGCGGACGCTTCTCCACTAAGAGTGACAGCCAAAAGCAGCATTAACAGCATGCGCAACACAATCCTATTCTTTTTCTTCCACGCGGCAGAGCGCTTTACCGGCGGTAAATGTTATGCGCAAACGGTCGCCGGTATTAAGAGTGGAGCCGTCTTTGACGATGCGCTCCTCGGGAAGCTTGTGCGTGATGCTGTAGCCGCGCTCCAAACACGCAAGCGGACTAAGCGCCTCCAAACGCCCTGTGGCACGCGCCAGCTTGTCGCGGCATTGGCGCAGGCGGTCGCGGAAGCGCCGCACCAGGTTCAGCGACATGTCATCGAGCCGCTGCTGGTGCTCCCTCAGCTTGCGTCCGGGATCGCTCAGGCGTCTCACCAGCCCGCGCCACTCTTCACGCGCGCTTTGGAGCCGCCACTCCATCGCGCGCAGCAGTGCCGTCTCCAGGCTCGCTAGAC
>DATACQ010000493.1:0-9401 GCA_036258955.1 Binatia bacterium | reverse complement strand
CGTCGAAAACGAAATCGGTTGGATGCCTTTCATGCTCCAGCAGTGGGACTACTACTACAACCGCTTCAAGAAAGAGAATCCTCCACCGATGACGAAAAACCCGAGCGAATACTTCGCCAATCAGATTTACGGCACTTTCTTCCGCGATACGGTAGCCGGCCACAACTTCCAGTGGTGGGGCCAGGACAATTGCATGTGGTCGAATGATTATCCGCACGGCAACTCGACCTGGCCGGAATCGAAAAAGTACATCGAGCGCGACCTCGGACATCTATCGCCAGAGATCAGGCGCAAGCTCGTCTACACCAATGTGAAAAAGCTGTACGACATCGATATTCCGCATCCGGTGTTACAATAGCGGGCGGGTAACTCAGGAGTAAACAAACTGGCGCGCTTTCGGACGGCCTAAGTCTGGCAGCGCGCTTTTTTTTGCGTAGTAAAAAATATGACTCGCGCAAAGACGCAAAGGCCGCAAAGGAAAGAAAAATGCCATTCTAACTTGGCGTTCTTGGCGTCTTGGCGCGAGCAAGGTGTTCGTTCGGATTTCCCCATTCAGATTTAGGATTTCCTCAAACAAGGAGGTTGTATGCCGGCACGTTACGGGTCTGACCTGATCGTTGATTTGATGAAGGTCCTAGGAATCGAGTATGTCGCGTTGAATCCAGGTTCCAGTTTTCGCGGCATTCATGATTCGCTCGTCAACTACGAGAGTGGCACCAAGCCCAATCCTGAAATCATTCTCTGCTGTCACGAAGAAATCGCCGTTGCGGTAGCGCATGGCTATGCTAAAGCAACCGGCAAAATCATGCCGGCGATTGTGCACAACGTTGTTGGCCTGCAGCATGCGGCGATGGCGATTTACAACGCCTGGTGCGACCGCACGCAGGTGATGGTGATGGGCGGCACCGGTCCGATGAACTCGGCCAAGCGGCGGCCGTGGATCGACTGGATCCACACCGCGCAGGTGCAGGGGAATCTCGTCCGCGACTTCGTGAAATGGGACGACCAGCCGGTGGGAATCGAGGCGATTCCATCATCCATGATGCGCGGGTATCGCATTGCGATGAGCGATCCGGCAGGGCCGGTGTATTTATGTTTCGACGTTACCGATCAGGAGGCGGAGATTGGAAGCGCAATTCCGTTACCCGATCCCAAACGCTTTCGCCCGCCCGCGCCGCTTCAGGCCGAAACTGGAGCCATTCGCGAAGCAGCGCGGCTCCTCGCCTCGGCGCAAAACCCCGTTATTCTCGCTGACTACGTCGGCAGGAACAACGAAGCGGTGTTAAGTCTCGTCCAACTTGCGGACTTGCTCTCCATCCCGGTGATCGATCTGGGTGCTCGCCTAAATTTTCCGAATACACACCAACTCAACCTCACGGGGAAAAACCAACAACTCATCGCCGATGCGGATGTGATCCTCGGGTTGGATGTTACAGATCTTTATGGCCAATTGATGCGCCACGATCCAAAAACCCATGCTTTGACTCCGGCGACGAAACCAGGCTGCAAGGTGATCAACGTCACTCTGGCTGATCTCGCGACCCGGAGCTGGACGAGCGACTTTCAGGAGTTAGCGCCGGTCGATTTGCCCATCGTCGCGAACACCGGTGTTTTCCTGCCGGCGCTGGCCGAAGAAGTACAAAAGCAGAGCACGTACTCCAGGAATGTCGTCGAGGAACGGCGCAAGGCCTACGCCGCGCAGCATGAAGAAATGCATATGCGCTGGGAAAACGAGCTCAAACGGCGCTGGGATGAAAAGCCGATTGCGCCGCCTCGGCTCGCTTACGAGGTTTGGGAAGCGATCAAAAAAGAGGAGTGGCTTCTGGTTGCGGGAGGCTTTCGCGGTTGGCCGAGCCGGCTCTGGACCTGGGACAAACCGGGCTTGTATCTCGGGGGTTACGGCGGCGGCGGTTTAGGATACGGTCCAGCGGCGTCCGTCGGCGCGGCGCTTCCGTATCGAGGCACGGGCAAGATTTGCGTGAACCTCCAGCGCGACGGCGAGATGCTCTATACGTCCAGCGCCATGTGGACCGCGGCCAACACCGGAGTGCCGCTGCTGACGGTGATGACCAATAATCGGGTTTACTATAACGATGTCGAGCATCAGGAAAAGGTCGCAATTACGCGCGGCCGGCCGGTGGAGAACAAACTCATCGGTATGGAAATGGCCAAGCCGCCGGTAGACTTTGCCAACCTGGCCCGCTCTTTCAGTCTTTACGGCGACGGGCCCATCACCGAAGCAGAGAAGATTCGCCCGGCGGTGGAACGGGCGATTAAGGTCATCAAGGACGAAAAGCGACCGGCGCTGGTGGATGTCTACATGCAGATGGTTTGATAATGGTTCAAGCCGTTCAAATCGTTCCAGTCGTTGAACAGAACCGACAGGTCAAAGACCCGCTGACGGGAGGTTGTTTTTATGTTGGGACATAGATTCGCTATTGCTGCTTTCTTTGCGGTCTTTACATTGGCTTACGCGCAAGCTGGGTACGCTCAGAACAAACCGTTGAAGAAAATTCGCGTCGGCGTCCCGTCGGTAGGCATGGGGAACATCATCATTTTCATCACGAAAGAGGGTAAACTTTTTGAAAAGCATGGGCTCGATGCCGAGGTGATCACGGTTATGGGTTCCGGCATCGGTTCGAAGGCGCTGATCAGCGGCAACCTGGACATTATTCCCATTGCCACGCCAACCGTGATCGCCGCTAATTTGGCCGGCGCCGATATGGCGATACTTGCACATACGATGCCCTCCGTGGTCCATGCCTTGATGGTGCGGCCCGATATCAAACGACCGGAAGATTTGAAAGGCAAAAAGATCGGCGTATCGAGCTTGGGCTCGCTGACGGATTTCTTGGTTCGGTCGATCGCGAAGAAAAAAGGATTGAATCCGGAACGCGACATTACTTTGTTGACCACCGGCGGCAGCGACACAGAGCGGGTTATGGCGCTCAAAGCGGGCGCGGTCGAAGCGTCAGCGCTGTCGCATCCGGGTTACGGACTTGCGCGTAAGATGGGTTTTACTATGCTCTGGGATTCGGCAAAGGAGCTCGATTATCCGTGGATGGAAATCACCACGCGGCGTGCCCTGATCAAAAGCGATCGCGAGCTGGTTATGCAGTATATGAAAGCGCACCTTGAAGGAATCGCGCTGTTCAAAACCAACCGCGAGTTTAGCATCAAGGTCATCAAGAAGATGTTGAAAACACCGGACGACGAGCTGGTAAACGAATCTTACGATATCTTTTCCAAGATGTTTTTGCCCACGCCCTATCCTAACCATCCCGGCATGAAAATCAGCTTCGAATACGTCGCAGAGACTCGCCCGGACGTCTGGAAACACAAACCGGAGGAATTTACCGATCCGAGTTTCGTTACGGAACTCGACAAAAACGGGTTTATCAAGTCGCTGTACGGAAAGTGATTTCGCGGCTCGCGACGTTAACCGGAGGAGTTGGCATTAGCCGATCTATATTCCTCAAAGTACGCGACGACGCGATTGACGTATTCTTGTGTTTCATCGGGCAGGTGATCGCGCCAGTTTTCACCATGCCTTTCGACGTATTCTCTCAATTTGCCGATTCCCAGCTTAAAGGCGGCGAGCGCTTTCTCGCCGCTGCCTGTTTGGTCAACCAACCAGGCCATGTACGCCGCCTGGCACTCAAGCGCACGACTAGGCTCAAATGGTGAGGCGTTCTCCATTTTCAGCTTCTTCGACCATTTTTCCCAGATCGCCGGCCTAAGCTGCGCGAGTCCCTGGCCTCCTTCAACGCTCACCTTGTTGGGGTCGAAATTGGATTCGGCCTTGACCTGCGCCTTAAGGATCGGCCACGGCAGATGATAGCGGTCGCCGTAGATCTTAAAAAATATGTCGTACTGATTTTCGTTCATCTTTGTTTTCCCATAAACTTAGTCCAATGAGAATTTTAAGGTTTGAGAACGAAAATGCTAGACCGGGCGTTGGTTTAATCTTTGGCGCCGATGGGCGGATTTGAGTCCTGATGATCTGACCAGGAAGATACAGCCATGAATCATGGAATGCTTCAGGACGAAACATCGTTCGTACTACTATCTTGAAAATGTTCGCGGCGTGCCCAAATCTTCGCAGTCTGACACGGCGGCAGAAAAGAATTCATCCCGCAAAGCATGTCCTCAGCAACGTCGAAGGGACGCTAATCTCGCGAAGAAAGATCCTTTTGTTTCTCAGAACCTTGGCGCCTTTGCAGGAGGCACTTCGATTCTTTGGTTGCGGCTCTGCCGCGCTAGATGAGTGCGGAGTGAAACGAGGGTTGCCGATGCATAGGTTGGTGGACCTTTGCCCTCAAATTTTCTTCTGCTATCGAAGTGAAAAGCCGGATTCGGCCTTTGAGAGCGGATAAGTCGAAAAACCTATTCACCGGCGCAACTAACGGACTCTGTGATCTCCCCATGGGAGATCCTTCTTAGCCCCGACAAAAGCGGTGGCGGAGGAGTTGCTGCTGCGGATGGTTAGCGGTTGCTGGCTTTCTTCGCCTTCCAGTAAGCGCGCATCCTGGCGGCCAACTTAGCTTTGGCCGCCCGACTCATTCTCCTCTTCTTCGCCGGCGCAGAAGATCTGCCTGAAGAGGGTGATGTTTCGGCTTGAACTCTCGCCCATCTTGCTCTTTGAGCAGCGGCAATGTTCCTGCGGCCCGAAGCGCTTATGGTCCGCCGTTTCCTTGGTGCAGTGCCGGATTCTTCTGAGCCGCCGAGGATACCACTAAGTTCTTTGTTTAGATCCTCGATTTGCTCTTTAATCGCGGCGGCCCGTTTCAGTTGGGTGACGGTAAGATCGAGTGGATTCATGCCGGCAGTAAACATTCAACTACGACAAAAATCAAGGCCCCTCTACCTGTACTTACAGTCGCCTGGCGATTGGCATCCCCAGCTTCAGTCAGAAAGGCTAAACCAAGCTGTATTTAGATGAAGGTCAAGCAGGTTTTGCTACTCAGCGTAACGACGGAATGCCGCCGGGGTAAAGCTGCTTTAACAACCTTTCATCGACGACCTGCTTGACAAACTTCTCCTCGATAAACTGGGCGAGGAACTGTTCGACGCTCGGGCCCGAGACTCCTAGGTTAACTAGGATTGTCTTAGTGCCTTCAGTGGTCGGGTAAGGCACCGGCTCCATATAACGGCTATCCGATTCATAGGCATGTTGCAGAATGCCGGGATCGGACACTCGGGTGTATCTTTGCAGGACGGCTTTGGCTTCGTTGGGGCGCTGTCTTATGTAGGCGATTGCTTCTGTAATACCGGCGACAAAACCACGCATCCGCGCGGGCTGCTTGCTGATATAAGGACGCATCACCCCAGTACAGTTGCCGGCATAGGGAATGTTCAAGTCGCCCAATTCCAGTAGGGGTTTAAAACCCGCCTGAGCAGCTTGCAGATCATTCGGCGAGGTCGCGAAGATGGCCTGCACTCTCCCGTTCACTAATGCCGCGAACGCTGCGCTAGTGGAACCGCTGTAGATAAGTGAAACCTCCTGGCCAGGTCTCATCCCTTGCCGCGCAAGAAAAAGCTTTGCCGCGAAATCACTGGCCGACCCTGGATTGGCCACAGCCAGCACCTTGCCACGCAGGTCGGCAACTTTCTGGATCGCCGGAATCACCATGATCTTCGATGTGAGCTTGTGTACGACGCATGAGGTGACTACGACGTCGGCACCGCCCAGACGCATCTGCACCAACGGCGGGCCGGCAGAAAAGTAGACGTCAATGTCGCCGCTCAGCAGAGCAGGACGGCCAGCAGCGCGGGGCAGGTAAATCGGTCTTACCTGCAAGCCATGCTTATCGAAAAGCTTTGCGTCCGCGCCGACCCAAAGCGGCAGAATCGATGCTGATAGCGTCCCGTGACCGGCGAGAATGGTCGCCCGGTCCTGGGCAACGCAAAGCGACGTGCAGCTGAGCAGTATGGCCGTTGTGATATTCGCGATTATGACCATCGTATGGTGATGTCTCATCGATCCACCTCAAGAAGCGGTCAGCCTAATGATCATCTCCATCGATCGCTCACATAGCAGGTATTTGCAACCTCCCCGGCATCGCTGTTTCCGATCCGTCCGGAGAATGCTCCGCAGCTTCTAAACCGTGTTATGGTTTTAGATCTTTCTTGCCTGCGCATGCGTTTTGCCATAATCTCGGCGGCGGATCATCAATCACTTGGAACAGCAAAGGAGTTAATTTTGAAGATACTAGCTGCCGCGCTGCTTTTTGTTTTCCTTACAAACACACCGGCCTCGAGCCAGTCCGGAAAACCGTCTTCTCCGGCTGAAATCGCTGCGTATTCCGGTCCGGATCGTGAGCGTTTGCTGATGGAAGGCGCCAAGCGCGAAGGTAAATTGGTCTGGTATACGACCTTAGCCGTCGTCCAAAATAAACAAATCGCAGCGACCTTCGAGTCCAAATATCCAGGCGTGAAAGTTGAAATCTACCGCACCGGATCTTCCGCCCTTGTTCAGAGAGTACTGAACGAGGCCCAGGCGCGGCGCCATATTGCCGATGCAATTGAAACCACCCTTCCAGGCCTAATGACGTTCCGCGACAACCAGTTATTGCTTCCTTATACTTCACCTTACCTGCCCAGCTTTCCGCAGGAATCAAAGGAGAAGGGGCCCGCGAATTTGGTTTACTGGACGACTGATCGCGAATCGTATCTCGGGTTCGCCTACAATAAGAACCTGCTGGTTGCAGCCGATGTCCCAAAAAACTTTGATGGCTTACTAAAACCGGCTCTCCGCGATCAACTCGGAATCTCTGGCGATGACAGCGGCGCTCGAAGTATTGGCGCCATGGTCAAAGTCAAAGGCGAAGAATTCGTGAGAAATCTAAAGCAACAGAACATCAAAGCCTACATGATGGCCGGTAGCGCTCTGACTCAGTTGGTGGCGGCCGGGGAAGTGCCCGGTTCGCCAAGCCAGTTTTATAGTGCGACCCACGTGGCAGCGAAAAAGGGTGCCCCGGTAGCCTGGGTGCCGATGGATATAAACGTTGTCGGCGCAGGCGGCGCGGCCGTATACGCCAACGCTCAGCGGCCGCACGCTGCGCTCCTTTTTGTTGACTTCCTTTTGAGCGCGGAAGGGCAAAAATTACTGGAAGACTTGGACTTTGGCAGCGCCCGTAAGGATTATGGATTCAAGAGGTGGTATCCCGAGAAGGAGGGCACGCTCGCTCAATATGAGCAAGCTCTGGAGCGCTGGCATCAACTGCTCAAAGAAATCATTCGCAAATGAGCGGGTGCCTTTGCTAGCAGTTTAACACAGCGGGCCTTTGCGGTAGCTTGCCATGCCGCGGATTGAACTTCCGCGTTACGGCGTCAATAATCAAACTGAGCGCTGAAAGGAACGAGCAGCATGGCAGTTTCAGCCGCCACGAGAAGTGGTCAGATTTTTGGCAGGCTGATTTGCGCATGGCCGATGTTCCTCTGTCTGCAGATTTTGCCACCGATCTTCGCTGCCGAGCGGGATTCGGTTCTGCGCGAAACCAATGGTTCAGTGGCTGCGGCACGCCGCGCGATGGTTGATCGAGATCTACGCGGCCGCGGCATCAAAGATCCAAGAGTTCTTGCCGCGATGCAATCGGTGCCACGCCATCTATTTGTCCCGGAGGATTTCCGCCGATTAGCGTACGAGGACCGGGCGTTGCCTATAGGCAACGGCCAAACGATCTCTCAACCCTATATCGTTGCATACATGAGCGAGCTTCTGGAGTTGCGCGGCAATGAGAAAGTTTTGGAGATTGGGACCGGGTCCGGTTATCAGACGGCAGTCCTGGCGCACTTAGCGGCGGAGGTATACTCGATTGAAGTTATCCCGGCTTTAAGCGAAAGGGCCAGCCGTACACTAGAGCAGCTTGGGTTAGGAAACGTATATCTCAAGGTGGGCGATGGATTTTTCGGCTGGGAAGAAAAGGCACCCTTTGACGCTATCCTGCTTACGGCTGCTGCGCCGGAAGTTCCCGAGCTGCTCTGGCGCCAATTGGAGGAAGGAGGCCGCATGATTATGCCTCTTGGAAAGCCAGGAAAAACGCAGCGCCTGGTGCGAGTTCGCAAAGTCGAGGGGAAGCAAATCGTCGAGAAACTTACGAATGTCGTTTTTGTTCCCATGACCGGGTGGATTCAGAAGGGGCATTAGGCCTCTCTTTGCTGCGAGGTGCGCCGCGGGTTACAGATTACTTCCCCGTACCTGCGCTCGCCAAAGCTTTTTTAATGAGATCGCGGATTGCATCGAGCTCTTCGATCCAGGCTGGATCTAACCAAAGAAATTTGGCTCCCTTAACGCGCCGGGCTCCCTCGCTTACTTTGTCCTTGGAAATGTCTTCGCGCAAGGAATCGTAGATGCCGCCGGTCTTTTGATTGGCTTCGAGCCATGCGGCTTGTCCCTCACGGGACAGGAGCCAATTGACAGCGACTTTCGCGGCGTTGGGATGAGGCGCGCGGTTGAAGAAGCTCAAGGTCCCATTATACGCCGTCACGGAAGAACCTTCCTTCAGTGATCCAGGCAGGAATTGGTTGAGCGGGAGCCCTTGCATCATTGCTGTGTCGACATTTCGCGCGCCGATACCGAAGGCGTATTTGCCCGCGCTCAGCCAATCGAGCATCTGTTCGTTGGAGCGTACTATCGTGATCTCCGTTTCGCCGTGCAGTCGGCGCAGAAACTCCGCCCCGAGATCGGGATGCTTATAGAAGAAAATATGCGCCGCACTGATAGGGCCGGGCACCATGGGATCCACCGAGACAATCTTTCCCTTCCATTTCGGATTCAATAAGTCCCAGTACGACTTGATCTCAGAAGCGTTCACTAACTTGGTGTTATAAGTAATTTCGCCGCTTCTAGGCGTGCCTTCAAACACGAAGATGTAGCGGTTCTCGGGGTCGTCGTAATGATGTTTGCCTTCGTACCAAGCCGACGTATCGACTACTTCAGGCAAGAGCAAAAGAGGTTTGATAGGTTGTAAAATCTTCGCGCGGTGAAATACCGTCAGCGGCGATATGTTTCCGGACACATACAGATCAACAACGTACTTGTCTGCCCTGCGCTCGCTCATGACGCGCTGGCTCAGCTCAGGCCCTCTTCCGGTAACCAGGGTTACTTTTATTTTGGGATACTTTTTTTGGAACGTTTCACGAAATACCGGTTCAAAGGCCTGTGTCATGTAAATAACTACGCTGCCTTCTTGCTCCGCGGCTTTGACGGCTTTCTCCCACTCGACCTGCCACGCCGGCCGCGACTCGGCAGCGCCGGAATACGCCGAGAACGAACAAACGAGGCAAGTTAGGAGCGCAAGGATGGATGCGATACGGAATGGTTTAGCCATAGCTACTTATAACCCGCGGATAAGCTCCGTTTACTGCTTGTCGAGGCTCAATTAAGAACAGCAACCTTA
>DATACQ010000492.1:0-2571 GCA_036258955.1 Binatia bacterium | reverse complement strand
GGAATGAACACTCCGGGTGGATTCGGCCAATACATCAGTATCCCGTCTGGATGGGCAGTAAAATCCCCGCCTGGCTTGTCGCGGCGGTAAGCCCGGCGGTGCCGTAAGCCATGCTGTCCCGCAGCGACAAGCCAGGCGGGGATTTTACTGCCCATCCAGACGGGATACTGATGTATTGGCCGAATCCACCCGGAGTGTTCATTCCTAAATCGAAACCCGTTACGATCACCTCCTCACCGACTGCGATGGTCTTGGTCGTGCTATCCACGACCACTCCTGCGGCGTCGATGCCGGGGGTGTGCGGGTACTTTCGAGTCACGCCTTTATTGCCTGAAGCCGACAATGCATCTTTATAGTTCAGCGATGAATACTTGACCTCGATGATCAATTCGCCAGCCGGCAAGTCGCTCAATGCGCGTCGTTTGATTTCCCGAACGAATTTTTTTTCGGCAGTTTCTGAGACTACCATTGCTTTAAAATCCTGTGGCAGTGCCATGCTAAAGCTCCTTACGGTGTTTTCTGTACTAGCATGCGACTATCTAATCCCGCGCAGAACTGCAACTCTTGGCGGTGAGTCGTTCAAAAGTTCAATGGTTCAAAAGTTCAACTTCCGGCAATGACTTGACCGTTCGAACGGCTTGAACGTTTTGAACCAACCATAAGTCGGCTTGCAATGACCCGCTGCTCGTTGCAAATTGCCAGTGGGAGGGTCATCCATGGCACAAGAAAAAACTGCTGGCCTCGCCGGTGTTATCGCCGGCAACACGGCCATCTCAACAGTTGGAAAAGAAGGCAAAGGCCTGACATACCGGGGCTACTCGATCCATGATCTCGCGGAGCACTCCACCTTCGAAGAAGTTGCCTACCTGCTGATTTATGGCAGGCTCCCAACCAAAAATGAGCTCGACGACTATAAAGGCCGTTTAGCCGGCCTGCGCACGCTGCCTCCGCAGCTCAAGACGGTTCTGGAACAAATACCGAAAGACGCTCATCCGATGGACGTAATGCGCACCGGCTGTTCGATGCTTGGAACGGTCGAACCGGAGGACCCTGGGCGCAATCAGATCGCCGTTGCTAACCGTTTGACCGGGTGTTTTAGCGCTATGCTGCTCTACTGGTATCACTTCGCGAACGACGGCAAACGTATCAACACAGAGACCGACGACGACAGCACTGCCGGCCATTTTCTGCATTTACTACACGAGAAGAAACCGGATCAGTTGCACCGACGCGCCATCGACGTATCGCTGATTCTATACGCCGAACACGAGTATAACGCCTCGACATTCAGCGCCCGAACCGTCGCCTCGACCCTGCCCGACTTTTACTCGGCCGTTACCGGCGCCATTGGGGCATTGCGTGGCCCTCTGCACGGCGGCGCCAACGAGGCGGCCATGGAGCTGATCGAGCAGTTTAGGACACCGGAAGAAGCCGAGAAGGGTCTGCTTGAGATGATGGCGGATAAGAAGCTCATCATGGGTTTCGGTCATCGCGTCTACAAAATCTCGGACCCGCGCTCCGACGTGATCAAGGGCTGGGCGAAGAAACTCGCCGAAGCGCACGGAGATGAGCGATTGTTTCCGATCTCCGAGCGCATCGAGCAGGTGATGCGCCGCGAGAAAAAGCTTTTTCCTAATCTGGATTTTTATAGCGCAAGCGCCTACCGCTTCTGCGGGATTCCAACCGTCATGTTTACGCCGCTGTTCGTAGTCTCGCGGATCACCGGTTGGGCCGCCCATATTATCGAGCAACGCGCCGATAACCGCCTGATCCGGCCCAACGCCGATTATATTGGACCCGAGCCGCGGCCATTCAGGCCGATTGCCCAGCGCTGAAGAGATGACTGTAGAACTCTCCAATATTCGCCCGGACCCGGACGAGGTTTTAGTGCAGCTCGCGGACTACGCCGCGCATTATGTGACGGACAGCCAAGAAGCGCTCGCTACCGCCCGCTATAATCTCTTGGACAGTCTTGGCTGTGGTTTGCTTGCGCTTCGCTATCCTGAATGTATTAAGCGTCTGGGACCCATCGTTCCCGGCGCAATGCTTGTAAATGGCGCGCGAATCCCAGGAACTGATTGGCAACTGGAGCCGGTCCATGCGGCATTCAACATTGGCGCGATGATTCGCTGGCTCGATTACAATGATACATGGCTCGCGGCTGAGTGGGGCCATCCTTCCGACAACCTCGGCGGGATACTCGCTCTGGCAGATTACCTCTGCCGCACAAAGCAAAAAAGGTTGACCGTTCGTGACCTACTCATGGCCATGATCAAGGCTCATGAGATTCAAGGCGTCCTCGCGCTTGAAAACAGCTTCAATCGCGTGGGCATTGACCACGTCATACTCGTCAAAGTAGCCACGGCTGCTGTGGCCACGGCTATGCTGAACGGCCATCGCGACGAAATCGTTAGCGCCCTAAGCAATGCCTGGACGGACGGCGGAACTTTGCGTGAATACCGTCACGCCCCAAATACGGGGCCGCGGAAGTCCTGGGCGGCGGGGGACGCCACAAGCCGGGGCGTGCGGCTCGCGCTCATGGCAAAAAACGGCGAGATGGCTTATCCGACG
>DATACQ010000491.1:0-4578 GCA_036258955.1 Binatia bacterium | reverse complement strand
ACTCGTGTTCGTAACCCTGAGGGCGCAACAATATCGGCGCGCGCGATCACTTTTTCGTTGACGGAAAAGTCAGATGAGAGTACAGAAAATGACGGCCCGGGCCGCAAGGCCCGGGCCGGCCAACCTTCCTAAGGGTGTCGGACCCTGTTGGTGGGTGAAGGTTGACTCTGGACCAGCTTTGGATGTTTCTAGCTGGAAACCGTGGAAACCGTTCGAAACTTGATCTGCGATCTCACGTTGCCAAAACTAGATGTAAGTGAAGCAGCGTTCATCGCAACGCTGGTGCCATAAGAACTGTCTCCCTACTGGATCCGCACACCTTCAGCAGGACTGCAGATCTTTCCGCCAGTTACAATCCGGTCGCACTCCGCTCGGGCGACGAAAGCGCCGGCTACGAGCTTCGACTCGGGCATCATTCTGCCCGAGAGCGTTTAGGCGAAAAGATGCAGTAACAGAGAAAACTTGTTCAAGAACGCGCAGACCGGAAGAGTGGAAGACGACCTCAAAGAGCGGCAGAGGACGTTAGAGAAGACTGCTCCTTACTTTCGCATACGGCTGTTAACGAATTGAACGTCAGCCGGTTAGCGAGCCGCCGCTTTTACGGCGCAGGGGCGTTTCGGGCAAGATTAATTCTCGGGCAATATTGCGCTGGGAAGGACGACACACGTGCACGGAGCTGCCCTTCCGCAGACGTCGCAGCCATTCGTGCATCGGAAGGTCGCCACGCGCGTCACGGAGGGACATTGCGGCAAGTATCTCAACCAATTTTCAGTCACGCTGCGTCACCCACTGCGAAAACCCGTCATGGTTGGAGGATCCCACCATGCGCGCTCGCGAGCTCACGCGAGCGTTCCTTAAGTCGGCCGCCCACGATCAATTGAAGACCTGAAGGGGCCGGGAGTCTTGATCCGAGGACTCCCCGACCCCCTGATCTGGCCTCTAGCGTGGATCTCACCTGTAGGCGTTATAGATCCCTTCGAATTTGGCAATTTTGAAACGCACCATGTGGCGCGCGGCTTCGCGCACGAGCGCCTGCTGGCGTTCGCTGTTGGCGTGCTTGGCGATGACCTCGGCGGCCATCTGCGTGTGCTCCTGGTCCGCCACAGCATGCACGGTGAAGAACTGAATCGCTTTGTCGTTTAGATCGTAGTGCCTCTTCAAGGCGGCAATGTGTTCTTCGGAGTAGCGGCAAACCATAGTTTCATTGACCAGCGCCGAAGCGCGGTTCTCGGACGCGGAGCCGAGCAGCATGCCGTGAATGGTTTTACTCGTGTGAGCTAAACACTCGAAGATCGGCGTCGCGCTGCTGAAGTCATCTTCTTGCAAGCCGATGGCGATGCCGAACTTCTTGGCCAAATCCGGATGATACTGTTCTTCATTCATCTGATACAGGAAATACTTAAAGAGATCGGGATCATGGCTATTTTTCACCATGCACAGGGCGAAACCCTTGAGCAGCGCGATGTTATGCAGATAGTGTTGCAACGCCCATCCTTGCATGCGCTTCATTGAAAGTTTGCCGCTGCGCAGCTCGCTGAAGTAGGGCAGCTCCATCAACTGATCAACCCCCGGCTGGATGATTTCCTTCATAAGGGATTCGACGAAAGCTTGGCTCGCCATGATTTCAACTCCTTTGATCAATGCACTCCCGTTCAACGTCCAAAATTCAAGCGGCCTCGATGTGCCATTCTCGCCGGCGACTAAGTCATAATCGTGCAAGCTTTCTTCATGTCATGCTGAGC
This sequence comes from Binatia bacterium, assembly GCA_036258955.1. Lineage (GTDB taxonomy): Bacteria > Desulfobacterota > Binatia > UBA9968 > UBA9968 > DATACQ01. The sequence continues at coordinate 2,836 of DATACQ010000491.1, read as the reverse complement.
GGACGCGAAGCATCTCGAGTTCAAGATGTTACGAATCTGAGATTGCGACACCGTCTCCCTGCACGAGGAGAAGGGGCAAACGGCAAGTACCTTGGCTGGCGGTCTGCACTTATTTTCGCTCCTTTAGAACTTCGTCGAGCAATGTGTAATCCATAACCTTGGCCACAGGCACCGGAGTTGGGATCAATTGCGTGGCGTAGGCCTGATCGTAAATCTCTTGAAAATCTTTGAGCGAAATTTTTCCCTCTGCCGCGAAGCCGTTGAGCCATGCTTTGTAGGATTCTTCCGCTACCGTCGGCGTCACTTTCCATTTATTTTGTATGTATTTCACCATCCAAGTTTTTTCGCGCCGGTTAAACTCCATCGCTTCGAGGGTCGCGCGCATTACGGCTTTTACCTGCGCCGGCTCCTGCTTAAGCTTTGCTTCGCGTGTCGCGATGCCGCCTGAAGCCGAGCGCAGGTTGTATTCGGGGCCGGAAGCGATTTCGGGGTAACCCTTCTGCGTCATAATGACATTGTGTGGCAACGACAGCACGGCGGCTGCGACGCTGCCTTGGCTGAGCGATTGCACGCTATTGGAAACCGAGCCGGTTTGGATGTACGTCACAAGATCCGGGTTCACGCCTTTGCGTTTGATCAAGTCACGGGCGACGATGTCTTGCAAAGTTGCCAGGCGGTCTACCGCGACGGTTTTGCCGATCAGATCCTGCGCGCGCCGGATGTCGGGGGTACCGATGAGCCAGAAGAGAGTGCGTTCATGCGTAACCATAATGCCTTTGAATGGCAAGCCGCGGGCGGCGGCGACGAGGGGGCCGGTGATGCCGGTGAGATAATCGATCTCGCCCGCAATGAGTGCTGAAGTCTGCACCGCGCCCGCAAGTTGGACCATATCCACATCCAGACCATGTTTTTTGTAGATGCCGGCATCCTTGGCGACAAAAAAGGTGAGGAACGTGAGACTGAACGCGGGATAACCCATTCTGACTTTTTTTAGAGGCTGTGAGCGCGCCGGTTGCGCCACAAGCAGCGCAGCGGCTATGAAAAGATAGACACAAGGGCTCATTGATCTCCGTCGCATCGTGGAATTACTCACCGTGACATCTTTAGGAACTTCTCGGGCTAGAACACTCCGAAATTCGCAGCATGACCATCAGCGCGGCCCCTTGTTGAAGACTTTGTCGATGAAACCTTCCTTCGCTAGCTTATCGACAATGCTGTGGTTGATGACTTTGGATGTAAGCGCTTCGGGATCAACGCCTTTCACCGGTTCGAATTCAAGCACTGTCGCGACGGTGCGCGGATCGACTTTAGGAACGCGGTCGGTAAAGCGCACGGAAAGCTTGTGCATCTCATCGAGAAACGCGGGATCATCTCTCTTGAGGTACTTTCCGAGTATTTTGAGTGCTGTTTCGCGGTCATTATTCAGGCGCGCAACGCCGTCGATGTAGGCGCGTAACAAACGTTCCGCGATTTGAGAGTTTTTCTGCAGAAACTCCTGCGTGGTGGCGAAAACGTTCATCGCAAACGGTATTTCCAGATCCGCGGCGTTTAGTAGAGCGTTGGCCGCGCTGCGCGGTCGGACGCTCGTCACCATGCCCGCGATCTGTTTTTGCTCAAACGCTGCTTGGACTTCCGGATTGCCTCCTAGCGGGCGCTGGGTAACGGCTTGCGCCAACCCGAGCTTGCGCAACATCAACGTGGTTACGGTATGAGCCGTGGAATTGAACCGGGTGATGCCGAGCACCTGCCCTTTAAGTTGCTCGGCTCGGGCAATTTCCGGCTGCACGTAGAGAGTCATAGGCGGCCGGTTCATGGTCGCAGCTATCGCGACCACCGGAGCCCCGCGTGCCGCCGCGAGCACGACGCCGCTGCTGCCGGGTATGGCCACATCCAAACTACCGCCCAGTATGGCTTGGATATTGGTTACGCTGGATGGAATATAGACGAGCTGCGCGTCCACACCATAGCGCTTGAAAGCCCCGGTATCGTGCGCCATCCATACGGCCGCTACCGGCGGCCCGACAATGGAATAGGAGAGACGCACCTGTGCCGCGGCGGGTTCACTTAGTGTGAGGAGAAGCAAGAGCACCAAAAGACAAAATCGGCGTTTTCTCATGTCGCGTCAGGTCCCGGACGTGAACCTTGAGAGAATCTGGCCCAGTGAACCCGTCGAACAGTGTCGTGGCCACCCGCGGCGGGGAATCCTCCCACTAGGTTTTGAGATGTTTATCAAAAAACTCCAGCGTCCGATTCCAGGCCTCCTTCGCAGCCTCAGGCCGATACCGATCGGGCCTGGTATCGGAGTTAAATGCGTGTGGTGCGTCTGGAAAGATCTTGTACTCAAATGACTTACCGTACTTCTTCATCGTTTCTTCGAGTTTTGGTACCTGGGAGGTTATGGGTTTGTCCAATTCGCCGTAATGGGCCAGGACGGGAGCGGTAATGTTCTTTACATCATCGAAGTTTGCGGGCATGGGACCGTAATAGATCACAGAAGCGCTTATGTCCTTGCTCCGGGTTGTGAACAGCAAGGCTTTCCCTCCTCCCCAACAGAATCCGACGACCCCAATTTTTTTGGCTTGGACGAAATTTTGCCCATTTAAGTAATTAATAGCTCCGGTTAGATCCTTGATGATTGACTCGTTGTCGGCCTTCGATATTACCTTCGCCACTGTCTCCCGATTTGGAAAGGACGCGGTCCCGCCCTCCCGAGAGAGTAGATCCGGCACGATAGCTACGTAACCTGCCTTAGCGAGCTTTCTGGCGACGTCACGATTGTGGTCGTCCAGCGCGCCATTATCGTGAACTACGATAACCGCTGGTCGTCTTCCGTCTT
>DATACQ010000490.1:0-11314 GCA_036258955.1 Binatia bacterium | reverse complement strand
GCTTGTTTCGCTTCATCGCCTCGGCGGGTGAGCTTCGCGTTCGAGTCCCGGTTCTCGAGTTTCTACGGGAAACCCAAAACTCGAAATCCGGAACAGTGAAAGCGCGGATTGCTCCTGCTCTCCTGCCACAGCAAGCTGATCCGCTGTGGAGCACGCAAGAGAGCTTCGGTGAGACCATGATGAAGAAATCATCGATGCTGCCGAATCTAGTGTCGCACGTCGTGCTGTTCTTTTTGGTGTTTTTCCTTACAGCGATTGCGCGGCCCGAAAACATCAAGATCGGCGTCCCGTCTATTACGGTGACTTCGATGCCGCTGCTGGTAGCGAAGGATACCGGGTTTTTCCAGCAGGAAGGCTTAAACGTCGAGATGGTCGTCATGGCGGCGGCCATGAACATAAAGGTGCTGCTGTCCGGAGATATTCAATACGCCACGACGGTTGGCTCAGCTGTAGTCGCCTCCGTGCGCGGCATCAACGTCAGGACTGCGATGGTATTCGTCGACAAGCCGTTGCTGGACTTAGTAGGCGCGCCGGGAATCAATTCGATTCAAGAACTCAAAGGCAAATCCGTGGGCATCTCTTCCCGCGGCGGCCTGCATGATGTTTCCATGCGGCGAATCCTTTCAGGGTCGAACCTCGACCCGTCCCAGGTGGCGGTACTCACGGTAGGCGGTCAGGGTTCGATGTTTGCCGCCGTAAAAACGGGGCGCATCGCCGCAGGGCTGCTAAATCCACCTTTTAATTTCGTCGCTCACCGTGAAGGCATGAAGAGCCTCGCGTTCGCCGGGAACTTTGTCCGTCTGCCGAGCACTGGCATTGTCACGCTGACAGACGTTCTCGAGCGCTCACCGGATCAAACAAGACGGCTGCTGCGCGCGCTCACCCGCGCTCGGAGTTTTGCCAAAGAGAACAAAGCGAAAGTCGTGCCGATACTCAAACGCAATTTGCGACTCGACGACGATGATCTGGCATCAAGAATTTACGACTACCACAGGCAAGTGGAGACGCCCGACGGCAGAATCGACGCCAACCTTATGGCAGAGGTGATTCGCGATACGCGTCAGACAGAAGGGATTACGAAAGAAATTCCGCTAACTCAGGTTTTTGATTTCTCTTACTTGCCTTCGCGCTAGCTAGATAACCATCCAACCATGCACCCTTCTGAACAACAAATTCTCCTATAGTGCCCGTTTCCGAAGGGAGAAGTGACGGAATCGCTGCGTGTTTCTCCTTAGCCTTCTGAGAATACCGCCGGAGCGCCCTATCAGTTTACGCAGAACCCTCGATTGCGTCATTCCAGCACGGAGTGCCGGAATCCAGACTGACATGGATGTCTCCGGACGCATCCTGCAAACCTGGATGCCGGCAATCCATCCCGGCATGACTGAGATCTGCATTTTTAGTTCTGGAGGTGAGCGTAAGCTCATGAATTGGTTCGTTGGAAGGTAGACCAGGAGAAGATTTTTGCGTGCTTAACCATTCAGCAAATCTACTCAAACTTTGGCATGACTTTCTCGGCGAAGAGCCGAATGTTTTTGAGCGCCATTTCCTGCGGCATCCCGCCGAAGTAGAATGTGCCGGAGATCGTCGTTAAGCCGACGTCCTGGCTCCACCTTCGAATGGTATCTGCGACCCGCTCGGGATCGCCGGCAAGAACGAAACCTTCCTCGAGTTGCGTTCGGGAATCGCGCTGCACCATCAATCCAAGTTCCTTGCGGCTCGGATCAGCTGCTTTGTGAACATCATAATAGCCGGTGAGATAAGGTTCTGCTTCTTCCAGAGCCCTATCGAGACTGCTCGATACGTAAATGTGAAATTTTCCCAAGATGTCGGTCGCGAGCGGATCATGGCCGGCTGTTTCCAGTCCGGCACGATAGGTTTTGATGAAGCTGGGCAACATATGCGCCTCACGGTAAAGATACGGCAGCGTCATCAGGTGAAACCCGTTTTCGCCGGCCCAACGAAAGGTATCCTCGCTCCGCGCGCAGCCGACCCAAAACTTGGGACGGGGCCGCTGCACCGGCTTGGGGTAGACCGGCACGTTCTCGTAATTGAAGAACTCACCTCTGAAATTGACCGGATTGTCGGACCACGCCTGTAGCATCACCTTCACGCCTTCGTACATCCGGCCCGTCGCTTCCTTTTGATCGATGCCGAATTTCTTGTACTCGTGAGACTCGCTTCCCTTGCCCACGCCGAAATCGAGCCGGCCGTTGGAAATGACATCGACCATTGCGTACGACTCCGCAACGTCGATAGGGTTGTGCAGCGGCAGCACATTAATAGCGACGCCAAGACGAACCCGTTTAGTCGTGCGCGCGATCGCCGACATGAAAGTGGGCGGGTGCGGCAATGTGCCGCCGTACATCGCAAAGTGATGCTCGGTCACCCAGGCATGCTCGAAACCCAGCCGATCCATTTCCTCTATTTGAGAAAACATCTTTTGATAAAATTCCGGCAAGGGCCCGTCCAGATCGGGAATATAAGTAGGCAGATAATGCGAGCCAAACTTCATGCAGCCTTAAACCTCCGAAATCGCGTTCCTCTAGATATAAATAGCAGCTGTGCCCAAGTCAACGTGGCTGGTAAACCAGCCGACGAGCATCGCTCTTCTTTCGTCGTGGTCAAGACACGGCGGTAATTACTTGATATTCAGTTCCCGGTTTATTTCCCTCTGCAGTGTGAAATCGAACACCGAGGCTGCGGGGACAGGCTGCGCTAAGCCGAGAATCTGGGCATCGAGAGCGAGATACTCCTTGATTTCGTCGTCGGTGGGAATGCCGGTGCCGGTGAACGCTGCTTTTGAAGCGCGGTAGCTGTCGTTGGCTACCTTGTAATCGGAGTTCCAGATGCTGGCGAGGAGTTCACTCGCTTCTTTTTCGCGCTCGATAAAATATCGGTTCGCCTGTGCACGCGCGCGCAGAAAACGTTTCAAAAATTCCGGCCGCTCTTGTAAGGTCTTTACGTGAACCGCGGCGCCGTTTTGAATGCTCGCGAATTTGTCGGTAGAGGTTTCCAGAATGTTCATATTGAACTTCTCTTTGGCGATCTGCGCATAGGGCGGGCTGATGGCCGCGACCTGGATTGCATTGCTGATCAGCGCCTGCAGAAGCACCGCCTCTTCGCCCACCTGAATCGCTGTAAGCTCTTTATCTGCATTTAGGCCATGCAGCGCAATCATCCGCTTGGCGGTTGTGTGCTGGCTTCCGCCAAAGGTCACGATCCCCAAATTCTTGCCCTTGAGATCCTTAATGTTCTTGTATTCGGGCCTTGCGACGAGAAAAAAAAGAGGCCGCCGCAACGTCACGGAAACCACGCGCAGCGGCGCGCCGCGCTGGATAGAACGGATCGCGCTTCCAATCGAACCGAGAACATCGACCTCCCCGGAAATTCCCGCCGTGATTGCGAGGTTAGCCGGAACGCGAATCAGCTCCGGGTTGAGATTTTGCTGCTGAAAGTACTTCCGATCTCGGGCAATAAACAGATCAATCGAGGTCATCCCGCCGCTGGAGTAGCTGATGCGCACTCTCTCGGAGGTCGGTTGCGCCGATCCGGTTACGGTCACCAGCAATACGATAGTAAGACTGCCAACTATTACTCTGCTCAGACTCGTGACGCCAAACCCCATAGCGCTCCTTTTTCCTCGCTCGCAATTTTAATCATTTGGCATTTCTATCCCTGTTCGGCTTTGGTTTAACAAACCCGTCAAAGGAACGTCAACGGCCGAGGATCGCGATGGCCAAGATCCGGCAACGTTGGTCGGGTGAAACGATGTACTACTTCCCCGTCCTTCCGCACGTAAGTTCATCCCGTATTCCGCAGTTCGGTGATGCGGAGGCGAGGAGCAAACGTTTCGTAGCGAAGCCACTAGATTCTGCCTCTGACGGGACGCCGATCAGCGGTGCTTGTGCTCTGTCAAAAATTCCAAACCATTGGCAGCGGAAGGGGCGAAAATGACTTCGAGACTGCATGCTTGGGTGTCTTCGCTACTTCAGGCTCGCCCTCGTTCTCGCGGTAGCTACTTTCAACTGCGGAATCCGGATTATACCAAAGTCCTTCAAACATAGCCGGGCGCAGGAATAGGCGTATTTCATTCTCTACAAGTTAGCGTAGGTCCTAATGCGTGGTGAGATTTCACTGTTTCTTCATATGGGCAGACGTGGCGCTCAGCTAATCTGCCGCATTAAATGGGCGATAAAGAGTTTATGAAGTGTTGGCGGTTGATCGCTGTCGGCTTTTTTCTACTCCTTGGCTTAAGCCTCACAACAGGTTACCGCGCAGCCACTCGCCTGTTAAAAAGAGAAATCCTGGAAACCCTCGGCCCTTCGAGCCGTTTGAACGCCGTGCGGGTCAATTGGTTTTCCCTAGAGCTGATCGGCCTCAGTATCGGCGGTCCAAAAGGCTGGCCCGCTGCACGAACACTGGAAGCCAAACGCGTCCTTGTCGTTCCGGACCTTCGCACTCTGCTCAGCGACCGTATACGCATCTCCTCCATGGTAGTCGATGAACCTTATTTTTCCATGCTACGCGTGCCAGGGAAGTTGGTGATGGTTCCGAGCCTGACGGAGTACCCGACGGGCAAGCATCGCGACAATGCCCGGCATTTGGTGATCTCTAAAATCGAGATCAAGAACGGCACTCTGGACGTTTACGACGCGACCGTAAGCAGCCCGCCGCTTAGAACCAGACTCGAAGAGATCGAAGCGGTGATCCACGACGTCATCGCCCCGGCGGTCGGCAAGACGCGCTTTGAAATTGCAGGGATCGTAAAGGGAATGAGCCGCGACGGCGCGGCTAAGCTAAGCGGCTGGGTCGGTCCGGGCGCCAGAAATTCTTGGTCGCGCATAACTCTGGCGGGTGTGGATTTGGTGCCGCTGCAACCTTATCTCGTGAAGCATACCGAGGCGCGAGTGAGCAAAGGGATACTGGATCTGAATCTCGACTCTACCGTTCACAACGACAACTTGGATGGCAAGGGAACCGTCGTTCTCAAGCAATTGCAATTCGCGCCGGCGCAAGGTTTGTTCGATACTTTCATGGGGGTACCGCGCAATGCGGTGATAAGTTTTTTGCGAGACAATAATGACGCCATCAAGCTCGACTTCGTTCTCAAAGGCAATACAAACCAACCAAGCTTCGCTCTTAACGAGAGTTTATCTACACGGATTGCAACCGCTATGGCGGGAGAGCTCGGCGTGAGCATCAAGGGCATCGCCCAAGGCATCGGCACGGCTGGCCGCAAAGGGTTGGAAGGGGCCGGGAACCTCGTCGAGGGCCTCAGCGCTTCGATCAAAGGGCTGTTCAGCAGTGATCAGAAAAGATGACCTTGTTTGAATTTCTAGCGTGGCAAGCCGATGCCACGCCTGGATAGGTTTTTGACTCTCGGCGAAACAACACGTCTAATCACGAAGCACACAAACGCTAGGAAGGCTTCAATAATTTATACTCTTCAACTTCGCGCTCGTCGTACTACTTGAAATTTTCGCGGCGTGCGCGCGCAAATTCTTCGGCCCTAACTCTCCCGAAAAGTTTTCTCGCGCCAAGTCGCCAAGAGGCCAAGTTTTCGGAGGTTTGTTTTTACCTTCGCGCCTTTGCGTCCCTTCGGCGTTGCTCAGGACATGCTTTGCGCGAGATATTCCGCTTCTTTGGTTACGGCTTTCGGTGAGATGCGGTGTTAGGCTTTCAGATCCGCGAAAACTTTCAATTCTAAGAATACAGATCCTGACCGCTCGGGCACCCGGGCGTCGCGAACTCTTTGAGAAAATTCATCGAGCGTTCTCTCACATTACTCCGCGGTAAGAAGTGGCCGCGATCCGGATAAACGACGAGTTGGTGATAGACTCCCGCTAATTTAAGGCGATCTCGCAAGAGAAGGGCTTGATTGACTGGAATAACCTGATCCCGTGCACCGTGCAGAATCAATGTTGGCACCGTCCATTTGGCTCCTTCCGCAAGCAGGTTGAAGAGCTTGGGATCAGCGTCTCCGTTAGGGTTGAGGATCTTGCGGACCCAAAAGCTCGGTGTGTCCCGGTAGAGCCGGCCGAGATCGTAAGCGCCGGAGTAAAGCACCGCTCCGCTGACGCCTTCCACATCGTTTAACATCGCGGCGGCGACGATCGCGCCGCGCGAAACCCCGTAGAAAAAAGTTTGGCTTTTGTCCACCCACTCGAGTTGCTCGGCAAACGCCAGGCCGTCCTTAACGGCCTGCCGGGTCGAGTCTATGATGGAGCCCTGACTGCCTTCGCTCGCGCCATAACCTGGCAGCGAGATCGCCAGGCTGGCAAAGCAAATCTCCCGGGCAAACGTTTGCGCCGTTGACAGAACTTGCTCAGCGCCTCGACCTATGAAGCTATGACCGTGCAGCATTACTATAAGAGGAAATGGGCCGTCACCGCTCGGTCGGGTGACGTAAGCTTCGATTGTTCCGCCGGCACTGGCGTAGAAAACCCGAGCAGTCTGCCGATCCCCAATGGAGCTGAGCTCTTGATAGTTAACTACGCGCCCATTGTGACAAGACAACAACAGGAGAAAACTGAGTACCGCGAATACTGCTTTAATTCGCATCCCCTTGGAACTAACATTCCCGCGAAATATTTCAAGACGATCAGGGCGCACGAAATGCGTCTCGCATCCAGCGCGATCAACGTTCATCCGAGAGATCCCTCTCATTTTCGATAGTAAACAGATCTTGGGCTCGCGCGACTCCGCGCAACGCGTATCGACCAACGGAGACAAGCAATTCTTTCGGCTCGCCGATTGCCGAAGCAAATGCCGATGAAACCAGCAATGGCTGGTCAACGGATCGGCACAAGCCCGCAATCCGGCTCACTTCGTTCACCGCGGGTCCGACGACGGTAAAATCAAGACGGTCTTTACTGCCGATGTTGCCGTAAAAGACCTCGCCTGCGTGAAGACCGAGATACATCTCGGTGGTGGGAAGATTTTCACGGCTGCGCTGCACGTTGACCGCTGCGATGGCGCGCCGGGCGCTCGACGCGGCTGCAAGCGCCAGCCGACAGGCGCGGCCACGATCTGCGCCCGTGAAGATGGCAAGCGTGCCGTCGCCCATCAGTTTAAGCACGTCGCCGCCATGTTCATGAATGGTTGATATGATCGCTTCCGCGTAGTCATTGAGCAAAGGAATGAGGTGTTCCGGAGCGGCCGTGTCGCTGATCCGGGTGTAGTTCCGAAGATCGCTGAACCATAAGACGGCTTCTATCCGATCCGCGCGCCCACGATCGATGCGCCCCTGTAGAACCCGCCGGCCGGCATCGCGTCCCAAATAAGTCTCCACCAAAGTTTCGGCGACGCGCGCCAGCGATACCGATTTCATGGCCAGCGCCAGCAAGGGTGTCAGGCGGCACAAATCAGCGATATCGGCATCGCTGAAGCCCTGCGGCGCGTTGCTGGCCCATGAAGAATAGACGCAATCCATGTCTCCGATGATTCCTTCAGCGGCGAAGCGATTCGCGATTGCCACGTAATCGGTAATTCCGTCGGCGCGGAGTTCGGAGAGTATCGGAAACTCGTCTTCCTTTGACGCGCTGATCTTACACCTAAGCAAGCGCTCCCCTGAGGTTTCAAGGCGATAAAACGGACTGCGTTCCCAACGTCCCCACTGCTGCGGGTTGCGCCCATACTCGCTCAAGGCCGCTTGCCGTTGCCCTGGTTTCCAGGTGAAGGCCCTTCCTTCATATACGGGATGCAGTGTGTCGATCACGACGCTGGCGCGCGTAAGAGGAAGACCGAGAGCAACGATCCGCTGGCAAAATCCGGCAAGGCTCGCAGTTTCAGTCTGACCACTCAATCCAGCTTCGGTAATCCACCCACTCAGTTCAACAAATTGCGCGTCGTTCATAAACCGCATCTATACCACAGGCGCGTGGAAACGGTTTAACGATCACCGTTTTACATAGCCGAAGGTTTGCGTTAGTAGGCAATAGCGGTTTGACCGCAAGGAGGCGCTATGATTCACACGCGGATTTGCGATCTGCTCGGCATTCCTCACCCCATCGTGCTGGGCGGCATGGGCACGGCCACCAATGCCACATTGGTTGCCGCGGTATCCAACGCCGGCGGTTTGGGCACGTTGGGCACTTCGTCCTTCAACGCCGCTCAGTTGGACGCGGAGATCGGCGCCATCCGTGAGAGAACCGATAAGCCCTTCGGCGTCAATCATCTGCTGTTTCAGATTCGTGAAGATATGTTTGCCGTCACGTTACAGGCTCGACCGGCGATCGCAGCCTTCGCCTGGGCGCGCAAAGACCAGGAGCTGCGCGACTATTTTGACCGGGCGCATAATGCGGGCTGCAAGGTCATGTACATGGCGGGGGAGGTCCCCGAAGCGATCCGGGCGGTGAAAGCAGGAGCCGACGTGCTCGTCGCCCAGGGCACGGAAGCCGGCGGCCACGTCGTATGGATGGCATCGCTGCCGCTCGTGCCAATGATGGTCAAAGCGGTCGCGCCGTTGCCGGTTCTCTCCGCCGGCGGCATTGCGGACGGTCGCGGCCTTGCGGCGGCGCTCGCTCTCGGCGCCGAAGGCGTGCTGCTCGGCACCCGTCTGATGGCTACGCCGGAAGCGCCGATCCATCCGAACTTCAAAGAAGCCATCGTCAAAAGTGACGGCCATGATACCGTACTCACCGAGATACCCGATCTCGCAAGCCAGCGCGTTTGGCCGGGCGCGATGTCGCGCGCGCAGCGTAATCAGTTTATCGAGCGCTGGTCGGGGCGGGAGTGGGCCCTTAGACAAAGCGCGAGCGAAGTCGGCAGGCAGGTAGCCGCCGCCCGCGCGGCCGGCGATGTCGATAATGCGTCACTTTCCTTCGGCCAAGACGCTGGTCTCATCGATTCCATTAGAAGTGTCAGGGAAGTTGTGCAGAGTATCGTCACTGAAGCGGAAGAAATCATGCGCGCCCGGCTGCCGAACCTGTTGCGGTAAGAGTGGAACAGACCGGAATAAACTATGTGAGCTGCTCAGCTCTGCGCTGCCTGTGCCTCCGGCGCTGCGTCTCCTCTCACAATATGTCGCACGTATTTCACGGTCACAGTGGAACGTTGCGTACCTGCTTTGGTCCAATCATCCCGAGTTGAACAAGCGCAGCTTCCCCGCCGTCCCTTCTTGCGTGAATTTGTAAAAGTGCCAATGTGTCACGCATCGGTTCATGAACTGCGCGAAACCGATGATATCGGCTCGCGCGCGCAGGCTTCGTTGAAAGAAATATTGCAGGTAGACGCCGCCGATGCTCTTCAAGCTTCGATCCCTGACCAGGGCCGCTACTAGCTTCCGCAGCAACAACAACCCGTATAGAAGGGTCGGGAGCGCCTTTCCTTCGTTGGCGCGCTTGCTGATTTCGGCGCGCCGGCGCTTGAAGTCCGGATACTCATTGATCATGAAATAACGGTCGAAGAACGCCCGCGGATCGTACAGGCGTTTGAGCAATGCCCAATAATTTTGCTGCAGTTCGGACGGGCTCATTTGCTTGGGCACGATGTTGCAGTTCGGATCATCGAGGCGAAGGCGACCCTCCTTCTCTAGACGTTCGTAAAGCGGCGTCTTCGGCACGGCGGTCAGCATCCCGACCATAGCGAGCAGTATTCCATTGTCCTGGATGAAGCGAAACTGATCCTCGAAGATCGCGCCATCGTCGTTGTCGAACCCGACGATGAAGCCCGCGCTGACTTCCAACCCGGCGTTCCGAATCCTGGCCAGCTTTGCCTCCAGAGAATCGCCTCTCGTGTTTTGAAACTTCTTGGTCTCATTGAGAGAGGCGGTGCGAGGCGTCTCGATGCCGATAAACACCGAGCGAAAATTTGCCTGGTAAAGCAGCTCGAGCAGCTCGGCATCATCGGCCAGGTTGATGCTCGCCTCGGTGGTGAGGCGCAGCGGATAGCCATGCTTTTCTTGCCACGGAATGATCAATCGCAGCAGTTCTTTGGCCGCTTTCTTGTTGCCGATGAAATTATCATCCACGATAAAACAAGAAAAGAAACCCACCCGTCGCATGTCTTCGAGTTCTTCCAGCACCTGTTCCGGGCGTTTCGTTCGGGGCCGCCGGCCAAACGTCACGATGATGTCACAGAACTCGCACTGGAAAGGGCAGCCGCGGGAGAATTGGAGCGCCCCGGAGGCGTAGCGGTCAACCTTCAGAAGATCGAACCGTGATTTGGGAACATTCGTCATGTCCGTGGGATCGCGCTGCTTGTAGAAGCTATCGTGATTTCTTCCCTCGGCGACGCAACGCAAGAATTCAGGCCAGGTCTCATCGGCTTCACCGGAGAAAACAACGTCGCAAAGGCCGTTGAAAAACCCCTCATCGACCGACGCGTACGCGCCGCCGACTACAGTCAGAACCTTCATGGGACGCAAGTTCTCTAAAATCTGGCGCATGCGATCTTTCTGCACGTTCATCCCGGTCACGCCGACGATGTCGAAACTCTCGAGGTCCGTCCACGGAATTTCTTCGACGTTTTCGTCAACGAGACGAACCTCATGGCCCTGGCTCAGACCGGCGAGATAGGGCAGCGCCCCCGCGATCATGGTAGCTTTCTTGTTGCCGGGATAGAGCGGCAGCGCGTACTCGAAGCCCCAATAGGAAGGCTCGAATTTGGGATTGATGAAACAGATTCTAAGTTGTTTGGCCATAACTCGAACGCTCGTTGTGGATTGATGAATTCGTGGTCGCAGCGCGGGATGCTCGACGCGCCTCGCGCTCTGCTTTCCTACCCGCGCTGCTCCGATCGATAAATTTTAACTCTTCCATGCCGGCGGCACTGGTTCAAACGCAAAGCGCCTCGACGATCGGCCCCTGACTACCGCCACTTACTTGGCGCCGAATTCTTGCTCGAGCAGTGCTCGCCATTCGCCGGCGACTTTTTCCTTCAACTCGCGACTGGCGCCGCTCGATCGGGGAAACTTATCACGCCACTCATAGGGGCGCGTGGCGTCGATGATCGCTCGTGAGCTGAACCCTTTGTCCTCAACGGGAATACGGGGATCCAGTGGGCCGCTCCAGCAGCGGCGCAGGATTTCAATGGACTCCGCCGGATCGGAGCGCGAGCTGATGGCCCAAATCACTTCCTCTGAATTCGTGATGTCGATGTCGTCGTCAACGACGATCACGTATCTGCCGAGATAGGCACCGGAGCGGCACTGGCTGGCGATCATGGCGGCTTGCCGCGCATGACCCGGATAGCGCTGACGAATAGCCAACACGGTCATGAAACGCCCTCCCGACGGATGCGCCCACACCGCCTGTACATCAGGCACACCCGCTTCGTCCAAAGCGTTCCAAATCAAAGCTGAGCGCATGAG
>DATACQ010000489.1:0-6987 GCA_036258955.1 Binatia bacterium | reverse complement strand
TTTCACTGGCGCGGGCGCTATCACGAGGATATCAATGTGCGCGATACTCTCGAGCTACGCTTGAACGTCTTGGCCGGCTTTATGCCGCATCTACCTGAGGGCTATCGCGACTCCGAGCATGTCTTTCTTGGCAATATCGATCCCCTCATGCAGGCGGAGGTCTTAAATCAGATCCGCGCGGCGAAGCTGGTGGTGTGCGACACCATGGACCATTGGATCCGTGAAAGCCCCGAGGATCTGCGCAAGGTTCTCGAGCGCATCGAGATTCTCGTCATTAATGATGCCGAGGCCAAGCTTCTAAGCGGTTACAACAATATCGTCCGGGCGGCGCGAGCGATACTCAAGATGGGCCCAAGAGTGGTTTTGGTGAAGCGCGGTGAATACGGCGTGTTGCAGTTTTCTGACGAGTCGATCTTCGCGACACCGGCCTATCCTTTGGAAGAAGTGTTCGATCCGACCGGCGCAGGCGATTCCTTCGCAGGCGGTTTTCTAGGTGAATTGGCCCGCTCGCGTGATTACAGCGAACGCGGTCTGCGCCGCGCTATCGTTTATGGTTCGGTGGTGGCCTCGTTCACGGTGGAAGACTTCGGTGTGAAGCGGTTGATCGGTGTCGGCTTGCGCGAAATTGAAGAGCGCTACAGGAGTTTCGCCAACCTGACGGATTTCCACACCTGATCGATGGATCTTTCGGTAGTCATTCCCGTCTACAACGAAGAAGAGAGCGTTGAGCCGCTAGTGCACGAGATCACGTCGGTCATGGACGGTCTCGGCAAACGCTATGAGATCATTATCGTCGATGACGGCAGTCGCGATTTGACCTTTGAACGGCTCGCGATGCTGCGCCGCCGTGCCTGCATGCTGCGAGTGATTCGGCTCAAGCGAAACTTCGGCCAGACGGCCGCGCTCGCGGCAGGCTTGACCCATGCGCGCGGCGAGTTCATTACGCTAATGGATGGTGACGGTCAAAACGACCCGGCAGATATTCCGGTCATGCTTGCGGAGGTCGAGCGTGGCGCCGATCTCGTGTGCGGCTGGCGGTTCAAACGCCAAGATCCTTTCTTCAGCCGTCGATTGCCGTCCACAATTGCCAATTGGCTGATCTCTTGGGCGACTCAAGTCCAGCTCCACGACTACGGCTGCACATTAAAAGTGATGCGCCAGGAGATTGCCAAGGATCTAAAGCTTTATGGGGAAATGCACCGTTTCATCCCGGTGATCGCTTTCGAACGGGGCGCGCGCATTCTGGAGATGAAAGTCAATCACCGGCCGCGCCTACGTGGAAGGTCGAAGTACGGAATCACCCGGATCCTTCGGGTCATCCTCGATCTGCTGACGGTGAAGTTTTTGCTCAGCTATTCGACCCGGCCTTCGCATATGTTTGGCTTGGTTGGATTGGCCAGCGCCGCTTTGGGTGTTCTGATTGGTTTGTACCTGACTGTGCAGAAATTCGTTTATGATGCGGAAATCGGCGGCAGGCCGTTGCTGCTGATGAGCATACTGCTCATCTTTATCGGCTTTCAATTTATTACTATGGGCCTGCTCGGGGAGATGCTCGCCCGGACTTACCATGAGTCACAAAATCGGCCGGTGTTCGCGATTAGAGAGATACTCGGAGAGAGGGAGAAGGCATGAAGATTGCCGTGATGGGTACTGGCTACGTGGGGCTGGTGGCGGGGACTTGCTTCGCGGAAAGCGGCAATGACGTTATTTGCGTCGATATTGACCAGGCGAAGATCGTCGCTCTGAATCAGGGCATCGTGCCGATCTATGAACCCGGATTAGAAGAAATGATCCGGCGCAATGCGGCCGATCGGCGGTTGAACTTTACCACGGACATCGCCGCGGCTGTGCGGCGGTCGGAAATCATTTTTATTGCCGTAGGCACTCCCCAGGGACGCAACGGCCATGCTAATCTCGAATACGTGCGCGCCACCGCGAGAGCCATTGCCAAGGCGATGAATGGCCGCAAAATCATCGTGACCAAAAGCACAGTCCCGGTGGGCACGGCTGACGAGATACGCGCGCTGATCAAAGCCGGAACGAAGCATTCTTTTGCCGTTCTCTCGAATCCCGAGTTCATGAAGGAAGGCGCGGCGGTGGACGATTTCATGAAGCCGGATCGGGTGGTGCTCGGGGGAGAGGATTTCAAGGCCATAGAGAAGCTAAAAGAGTTATATGAACCCTTTGTGCGCACAGGAAACCCGATTATGGTCATGGACGCGCGCAGCGCGGAAATGAGCAAGTATGCCGCCAATGCGATGCTGGCGACCAAGATTTCATTTATCAACGAAGTGGCGTGCCTTTGCGAAAAGATGGGCGCCGATGTTGGCGAAGTAAGGCGCGCGATCAGCATGGATCGCCGCATCGGGCCGCATTTTATTTTTCCCGGCACTGGTTATGGCGGCTCCTGCTTTCCCAAGGATGTACGCGCGATGATCAGCATGGGTCAGAAACAAGTGGAAATGGCGCTGTTGCGCGCCGTCGAGAGAGTCAACGAAAAGCAGAAGCGGTTGCTGGTAGATAAAGTGAGGCGTTTTTTCGGCGCGAGACTCTCGGGTAAGACGTTTGCCGTTTGGGGACTTGCCTTCAAGCCGCGTACCGATGATATGCGCGACGCGCCGGCGATCACCGTCATCAACGCATTGCTCAAGGCCGGCGCGAAAGTGCAGGCATTTGATCCCGAGGCGATGCGCGAGGCAAAAAAAATCTTTGGCGACCGCATTCGTTATGCTGAGCATAATTACGATGCTCTGGAGGGCGCGGCGGCCTTGTTGATACTGACTGAATGGAATGAGTTTCGCCGGCCGGATTTCGCTCGCATGAAGCAAATGCTGGCCAATCCGGTCATCTTCGACGGCCGAAACATTTACGATCCGCGGGACCTGGTAAAGCTCGGCTTCAAGTATTTCCCCATCGGACGGAACCATGACTAGATACCTGATCACTGGCGGCGCGGGGTTCATCGGCTCGCACCTGTGCGAGAGGTTTCTCAGCCAGGGGCATGAAGTGCTGTGCATGGATAACTATTCGACCGGCGCCAACGAAAACATCGCGCCTTTTCTCAAGAACCCGAAATTCCGCTTTATCGATCACAACGTCAGCCGTTATATCGAAGTGCCGGAGCCGCTGGATTACATATTGCATTTCGCGTCGCCGGCAAGCCCGGTAGATTACATGGAGCTGCCGATCCCGACTCTCAAGGTCGGCGCTCTCGGGACGCATAACACTCTTGGGCTGGCCAAGGCCAAAAACGCTGTTTATCTCCTGGCTTCCACCTCGGAAGTATATGGCGATCCACTGGTGCGGCCGCAGAGCGAGGAGTACTGGGGTAACGTCAATCCCATCGGGCCGCGCGGCGTCTACGATGAAGCCAAACGCTTCGCCGAGGCGATCACCATGGCCTATCATCGATATCACGGCCTGAATACGCGCATCGTGCGTATCTTCAATACCTACGGACCGCGCATGCGCATGCGGGACGGGCGGGTAGTGCCCAATTTCATCACGCAGGCGTTAAAGGGCGAGCCGCTCACCGTTTATGGTCAGGGCGAGCAAACCCGCAGTTTTCAATACGTCGATGATCTGGTATCGGGTATTCAGAAGCTACTCGAGTCCCATGAGAATCTTCCCGTCAATATCGGTAATCCCCATGAGATGACGGTTCTCGAGTTTGCCGAGAAAATCATCGAGCTTACCGGTTCGCAAAGCACGGTCGTTTATAGGCCTCTGCCGCAGGACGATCCACAGGTACGCCAGCCGGACATCACGAAAGCGAGAAAAGTGTTGGCTTGGGAGCCGCAGGTGCCGCTCGAACAGGGGCTGAAGCGAACCATCGATTATTTTCGTGAAAAACTGCGGAAGGCAAACGCATGAAAATCGTCATTACAGGTGGAGCAGGCTTTATTGGCTCGCACATCGCCGACGCTTACATCGGCCAGGGCCATGAAGTTCATGTCATAGACGATTTCTCCACCGGACGTGAGGCGAATCTGAATCCAGGCGCTCTAGTCCACCGGTTCGATATCGCCGATCCTGAAATCGTGAAGCTGATAGCCGACATTAAGCCGGATGTTTTGAATCATCACGCCGCGCAGATGGACGTCCGCCGTTCCGTGGCGGATCCCGCATTTGACGCCAGAATCAATATCATCGGGTTCGTTAATTTGCTTGAAGGCTGCCTGAAGGCGGAGGTGAAAAAAGTGATCTTCGCCTCCTCGGGTGGAGCGGTGTACGGCGACAAAGAGCCGATTCCCGCAGGTGAAGATCATCCCACCGAGCCTCTGAGTCCATATGGGGTCAGCAAGCGCACCGGCGAGCTTTATCTCGGCTACTATTATAGCGCTTTTGGGTTGCCGTATGTGGCTTTGCGTTACGCCAACGTTTACGGGCCGCGCCAATCGAGCCAAGGAGAGGCCGGCGTCGTGGCGATTTTCATCGACCGTCTGCTTTCTGGAGAAAGCCCCATTATCAATGGTGACGGTAAGCAGACGCGCGACTACGTCTTCGTCGGGGATGTAGTGGCCGCCAATTTGGCGGCTTTGCGCACGAGCTTCGTCGGCCCCGTCAACATAGGGACCGCGCAGGAAACCGACGTAGTGACGATCTGCGAGTCCCTTCGCGTGCGGCTGGGAACCGGGATCAATGCAACCCACGGTCCGGCAAAAACTGGCGAGCAGCGACGCAGTTGCTTAGCCATCGGCCTGGCGGCGCAGGTCCTCGGTTGGCAGCCGGCTGTGGCGCTCGACGACGGGCTGCAACGGACCCTCGACTCCTGGCGTTAACGTAGAAAATGGATCTGGAGCTTATTCGCAATTTTTCAATCATCGCTCATATCGACCATGGCAAGTCGACATTGGCGGACCGGCTGTTGGAATTTACCGGAGCGGTCAGCGATCGGCAAAAAACTGCGCAGATCCTTGACAGCATGGAGCTTGAGCGGGAGCGCGGCATTACGATTAAAGCGAGCCCGGTCTGCTTGCGCTATCGCGCGAAGGACGGCCGGGAGTATAAGCTCAATCTAATCGATACCCCGGGACACGTCGATTTCACCTACGAAGTTTCGCGCAGTCTCGCCGCTTGTGAGGGCGCGCTGTTGATAGTGGACGCGGCGCAGGGTGTCGAAGCGCAAACCGTCGCCAACGTGCACATGGCGCTGGATCACAATTTGGAAATTCTGCCGGTTATCAACAAAATCGACCTGCCGAGCGCCGAGCCGGAGCGAGTCAAAAAGGATATCGAAGACGTAATCGGTCTGGATGCTTCCAACGCGATCCTCGCAAGCGCTAAAGAGGGCATTGGAACTCAAGAGATTCTCGAAGGGATCGTCGAGCAGTTTCCCGCGCCGACGGGAGATCTCGCCGCACCTCTGCGTGCGCTGATTATTGACAGCTGGTTTGATCCCTATCACGGCGCCGTCGTGATGATGCGGATTTATGATGGTACCGTGAGCAAAGGAGAACGCATCCGCATGATGTCGAGCGGGCGATCCTTTGAAGTGACGCGCCTCGGTGTGTTCGCGCCCTTGGCCAAAGAGGTGAGCCAGCTCGGCGCCGGTGAAGTCGGTTTTTTGATGGCGGGCATTAAGGAAGTTTCGGAAACCCGCATCGGCGATACCATCACTTTGGACGACCAGCCTACGACGGAGTCTTTGCCGGGCTTCAAGCCGATGAAGCCCATGGTGTTTAGCGGGCTTTATCCTACCGAGGCCAATCAGTACCAGAGCTTGCGCGACGCCCTCGAAAAGCTTCGGCTCAACGATTCGTCGTTCACCTATGAACCGGAGACCTCGCAGGCGCTGGGGTTTGGTTTTCGCTGCGGCTTTCTCGGGCTTTTGCATATGGATATCATCCGCGAGCGGCTCGAACGGGAGTTTGCGTTAACCCTCATCACCACGGCGGCAACGGTGGTGTACCGAGTCATTAAGGTGACCGGGGAAACGATGCTCATAGATAACCCCGTGCGCATGCCTAACGAAGGCGAGATCGAGCGCATCGAGGAGCCGGTCATTGAGGCGACCATCCACTTACCACAGCAATTTCTCGGTGGAGTTCTCGGACTTTGCGAGGAACGGCGTGGAACGCAGAAAGAAATTCGCTATCTTGGGCCGAAACGCGCTATGTTAGTCTACGAGTTGCCGCTGAACGAAATCGTCGTTGATTTTTACGACCGGCTGAAATCAGTAAGCCGGGGCTATGCATCCATGGATTACGAGATCGCTGGATACCGGGCGGCGGATCTGGTTAAACTGGATGTGCGCATTAACGGCGATCTCGTGGACGCCATGTCGATGATCGTGCACCGAGACAAGGCCTATTATCGCGGCCGCGATCTCGTGCAAAAAATGCGCGAGCTGATTCCCCGGCAACTCTTCGAAGTCGTGATTCAGGCCGCAATCGGCAGCCGTGTCATCTCGCGTGAAGCCGTGAAGGCGCTGCGCAAAAACGTCACGGCCAAATGCTACGGCGGCGATATCACGCGCAAGCGAAAGTTGCTGGAACGGCAAAAAGAAGGAAAGAAAAGAATGAAGCAAGTGGGTAAAGTGGAAATACCGCAGGAGGCTTTTCTCGCCGCCCTGAAAGTGTAGCGCTGTAAACTATGGCCTCCGAAAAAAGCAAGACCAGAGAAACCGCCGCCGTCGCGGAACCGCCTGTGGCGAAAACGAAATCGACGTTTCGCGAGTACGCCGAGGCGATCGGCATGGCGCTGCTGCTGGCGCTGTTCATACGCACTTTTATCGTGCAAGCGTTCAAGATCCCGTCTGGCTCGATGATCCCGACGTTGGCGATCGGTGATCATATTTTGGTAAACAAGCTTGCTTATGGCGTGCGCATTCCCTTTTGGGAAGACTATTTGATCGAGTTTCAGAAGCCCGATCGCGGCGATGTGATCGTGTTTGTTTTCCCGGAGGATCGCTCCAAGGATTTCATCAAGCGGGTGGTCGCGGTGGGGGGCGATACGGTGGAGATCCGGCAGAAGAAAGTCTACATC
>DATACQ010000488.1:0-2101 GCA_036258955.1 Binatia bacterium | reverse complement strand
AGTTCCAGCGACAGAACCGCGATTTTGCCGCGGCGCTAAAAGCGAATGGTAAACCCATCACGTTCTTGGTTGGCCAGGGTTACAACCATTTCGAAATGTTTGAGACGCTAGGGAACCCCTATGGCCTGCTCGGCCGCGCGATGCTGGAACAAATGAAGCTGAAAACCGCGTAAGAAGCGCAGTTGAGGATCAGCGAGAAACGCGTAGAGGTATATTGATCATTGCCATTGCTCGCCCAAACTCTTTCGAACTGAATCTTACCCACTCCCGGCCCACCTACACTTTCATCAACGTAGCTACCAGCCACCTTCTGCACTAACCCAAGTCTCTCTTGGGGCAGTGAACGGCGAACCGAGCAAAGCGATTGAACGGCTTGAGCAGGCTTCGACCCGTTGGAGTCGAATTCGATAATGTGCCGAAGCGCACGGATTAGTGACTGCCCATTTTGGTCCTGGAGACAGCAGGACTTTGGTCACAAATAGATAGTGTCAATGATTAGACTAACCCCACCGCTCCCGTGAAGAGGTGCATCTAAACGAGAACTTCGACAAGCTTTCCATGAGTGAGCCTTTATCTGCTTATCCGACGTGCCGGCACTCCTCTATGAACCTATCGGATTCCGATATGGTGTGACTCCGTTCACCGACGAGAAGAAGCGATCCGCGCCCATATGTGATTACCTCTAGGTGGGCGGTGTATAAGGATTCAAGCGTCACGGGATTCATATGGACGGCACAAGAGCAGCGAAACCTTTACGCAACGCGTCCTTAATCGTTGTTTCGAGCGGACTACGGGCGGCGCTCTTTCCGATTCCGATCATCACGCTTTTTTGGAAAGACGAGATCGGCATCACGCTGTCAGGAATCATGTGGCTGCAAGCCATTTTCGCCGCTGCCGCAGTTCTGGTCGAGTTCCCTTCCGGCTACGTCGCCGACCGCCTCGGCTATCGATTTTCCATGCTTTCAGGAGCGCTACTATGCGTGGGCGGATGGCTGGCCTATGCCCTCGGGACCAGCTTCGTCGGCATGGCGATTGCCGAAGTCTTGTTGGGAATGGGGTTGGCATTTATTTCGGGAGCTGACAGCGCTCTGCTGTTCGCTTCAGTGCAGAAGACTGACGACTTGACGCCCTATCGTCGCTGGGAGGGACGCGTGCGCGCGGCAGCGCAGACAAGTGAAGCGATCTCGTCGGCCGCGGGCGGATGGCTGTACAGCCTCGCCCCGCGTCTACCTTTTTGGCTGCAGGTGCCCGTGGCGATTGCGAACGCCCTAGTGATTACTGCCACGCGGGAGCCGGATAGAACGATCGCGCCCGAGCGAATCCGCCATTTGGCTCGGGCCTGGCACATCGTGCGCCATGCGCTCATTCGACACGCCCGACTGCGCACCGCAATGGCGCTGTCCATGACGCTCGGCATCTCGACCTATATTGCCGTGTGGCTGATACAACCATGGATGCAGCGGCGCGGCATACCGCCGGCCTGGTTTGGCCCGCTATGGGCGGCGGCTCATCTGTGGCTCGCCGCGATTTCTCTCGTCAGCGCGCGTGTCGCGGAAGTTTTCGGCGTCACGCGCGCCTTGCTCGGGTGTTGTCTCGTAGGCGCGTTAAGCTATTGGGGATTGGCTCTCGGCACCTCGCCGTTTGCGGTGATATTCTATTTGGGTTTTATGATCGTGCGCGGTCTGCAGGGTCCACTGCTCGCGGCTGTATTGCAGAAGGACGCTCCATCGGAAGATCGCGCAAGCGTGCTGTCATTGAATATCCTGCTCTTTCGCCTCGCCGCCGTAGTAGTTCTTCCGCCGATCGGGGCGGTGGGCGATCGTATCGGTGTCGAGCCAGTTCTCGGATTACTGGGAATCTTAGCGCTGATCGCGAGCTTGACAGCCTGGATTGCGTTCGCGCGGGCGCACACGCAAAGCGAATGAGAGCGTCAGCACGAATTGTGCATGTCTGAATACATTGCAATCTTTCGAAATTCGAAGTCTTCTTCTAAATGCTTTGGGTGAGTCGGAGCGATTTTAACGGCTGGAACGTTTTGAACCTCTGGAACTAAGCCGTCGCAACAGGGCCTTCGCGCACGGCGTAGGTGACTACCGGCTCG
>DATACQ010000487.1:0-4740 GCA_036258955.1 Binatia bacterium | reverse complement strand
AGCATTTCCCTTCGGAAACAGGATCAGCGCTCTGTAGGACGGGCGCCACGTACAGAGATCAACTAGGACCTGCCTCCAGCATCAGCGTCGTCGCTTGGCGCCCCGTGATCGAGCCAGGCTTTAAAATCACTCATGCAGTGGGCCAAGCGCCACTCCTCGAAGACAATCCGCGCCATCGCTGCAACTGCCCCTGAGGATTGGGCGTCGTTGTTTTTGGAGTATTCCATCAACCATCCCTCGAACATTTCAGGGTGAGGGTCGTCGCGAACAATGCATTCCAGCAGATGGCGTTTGACCCCCAATCCTATCGCATCAGGTGTTTGATCGCGCTTGCGCCTTTTTCTGCGGCCCTCGGACGCCTCGAGGGCGTTAAGCAAAGCCTTGCATACTTCAGCCGGCCGAAAAACTACCTTGGGCGATTCGATGGATTTCACGCCAGTACGTGTAAACTGCCGTTTCGAGTCACTCTTGCCTTAAGCATATAGCCGGCGCCACGCGGGCGCTTGTAACCGGCATCCACAGCGGCAACGTCCATTTCAACGCTGGCAAGATCCTCCAAAATGATACCGGCCGGCGGCGTGCCCTGCAGCCTGGTAAAAGCCTTCACGTAACCCAGGCAGCGGTTGCAAGCGTCTACAGCCGAGTTCAACCCGCCTTGCTCCGCGACCAGCGAAGCGAGTTCTCTGTGATCCGTCGTGCCGCAGAACGGACAGAACAGAGATTGGGCTTGCCACTCTGATCCACAACCGGCGCAGCGAAAATACCGGCTGCGCTCGATACCGCGAACTTCCGCATAAGCGGGCCAAGCGCCGCATACGGGGCAGTATCCTTCGATCCAGCTTTCGTGCGGTTTCAAGCGGCGGCTGCACGCGTACAGGAACGGCATAGGAAGCAGTGCCGCGACCGCGCGGAACGCCTCCGGATTCGCGCCGGCAGCAGAGGCGCTTTCGTTGATCCGATAGTCTTCCTGATTCAGCAATGCCTCGAATACGGAAAGAACGTCAAGGCCCGCATACGGTACGGTTTGGAGCGTCGTCATTTGTTTCGTGCCGCTCCGACTGGCTGTCCGCATCAACGCTTCGAAGACCCGGTCAAGTGAACGTTGGTCCATTGCCAAAGTGGCTTCTGCAAGAAGCGGAATTTTATTTGTTTGTGGTGCGAAAGCGACGGGAACCATCCCGTCCCATTTGGGATCGGCGATCTCCTTAAGAACTTCTTGGACGACGGCAAGCCACGGGCCCCACTCGGGGTGCTGGCGCTTGAGATCTTCTAGACTCTTTACGATGGCCATTATTTGCGGCTAAGCTGATCCGCGTGGCTCGCGGAGTCCAGATCGGGATGTTTCGCAGGCATCAGTTTGGGAGTGTTCGCGTACGGTATAGCGCCTTCATGCATGCGCACGACTTCGCCGCGGTTCCCGACGTCCCCGCCGCGACCGCCGCTGCGCGTTCGCATCGATTCGGGGCTCGAGCAGCCGCCGATACAGAACAGGCCCAAAGCGACAAAGATCAGTCGACGCCTCACGTCAGACTCCTTCGGCCGAAAAAACAATCACCACGCGGAGAATAAAACCGCCGAGCAACACCAGAGCGGCCGAGGCGGTAGGATTACGATGGCCGAGCCAATCCCTGCGCCAATAGAGCGCCAGGGGAAGCAGCATTCCTAGAACGATGACACCCAAGACTAACAACAGGCCCCAGGCGCTCAGCCATGCCCGCATGACCGGTCCGAGCGAAAGTATGAGAGCAATCAGGATGAGAAATTCCAACGCTATGACCCATCCATCGATCCGGTGCAGCGCCATCACCCCGGGCATCGTCCATCGTGATCTGTGCGCAAGAAGGATCATCAATGCCGCTGATATCGAGGCGGCCGATACCACGAAAAGCATACCAAGCAACGGTGTATCCGACCAAATCGGACGATTGGTCACGGCCAAAAGGACTCCCGTATACCCTGCCACGTAGAACCCAAAGAGCCCGCCGATGACTGCGATGATCCGCCCGAGGATTCCCGGTGGACGAAGGCGATGCCCCGCGGACCAGGACAGCCGACCGGCGTCCACCAGCGCGCCCAAAAACGACAAGAGCGAGAACAGTCCAAATATCGTGAGAGCCCAAGAGCCCAAGGACATGGGCGACCAGTACTTGAACATGGGCTGGAAAGTGTTTGACTCGAGCAGCATATGCCAGAAGCGTTCCGGCCGCGTGAGGTCAACCGTCAGCAGAATCGCGCTGATGATCACACAAGGAAGGGCTATGTAATAGCCCAGCCGCGCGAGAGGACGGTCCTCGGGCCTGCCAAACAAATCAATAAGCGTGGCGAGAAAGTAGCAGCCTCCGGCGAGGCCGCCGAAAAAGAAGTAAAAAACAATCAACCAGCCCCAGTCAGGCGGAACGGTAAAGTAAGTGCTTGAGGGAACGCCGTTCATGGCCGTGCCTCCTCTCTCGCAGCGCCGCGACTACGAAAGTTGAAGATGCCGATCAAGCCCACCAAGACGGCGCCTAATAGCGAAAAGAGCGTGCCTGAAACTAGATTACGGGTCGGCATTTTGGGATCCGGCGGCAGACCATAGACCTCTGGCCGGTCGACCAGGAGAAAAAATGAATTCAGCCCGCCGAGCATCTTCTCATCGGCACCGTACAGATAAGCGCGCTTTTCGCCAGTCGCGTGGAGCTGTTCGACCCGCTTGTTGGCGCGCTCGCGCAGCTCCCGGATCGTGCCAAACTGGATAGAGTCGGTTGGACAAGCCTTGGAGCAGGCCGGCTCCAGACCACCCTGGAGCCGATCGTAGCAGAGCGTGCACTTCTGCGCCGTCCCGGATGCCGGGTTGATGTCGATAACACCAAACGGACAGGCAGCGATACAGTCTCGGCATCCGTTACAGGCGTCGGATTGGATAACGACGGTATCGAATTCGGTGCGAATGATGGCATTGGTGGGGCAGACCTCGAGACAAGCGGCTTGAACACAGTGCTTGCAAACGTCGCTCATCAAAAGCCAACGGCCATCCTTGCGATCGTCCGTGAACTGTTCGATAAACTTGACGTGGCGCCAGTGAATGCCGTCCAACCGACGGGTGTTGTCGTAGCTGTCGCCGCTGAGCGTGTTCAGGCCGCCATTGGTGGCCGGCAGTTGGTTCCATTCTTTGCAGGCCACTTCGCACGCTTTGCAGCCAATGCAGACGGTAGTGTCCGTGTAAAAGCCCATTGCCTCAGCCATGTTAATTCTCCCTTCCTAGCATGCCTCCCACCTCGTGCTCGTGCTGGTTACGAACACGAAACACGATCACGAACACGATCCCTCTCACGCTTTCTCCACGTTGCAAACGAACGCTTTGCCTTCGTGGATCGACACGTTGGGATCCCCCACCAGCGCGGTTAATTCGTTCACGACGTCACCCGTGCTGAGACCTTCATAGCCCCAATGCCAGGGCATGCCGACTTGATGGACAGTTTTGCCGTTGATTTGCAGCGGTCGCATCCGGCGGGTCACCAAGGCCTTGGCGCGAATGTGAGTTCGCGGGCTCGAGATCCTGACCCAGTCGAGATTGCTGATGCCTTTCTCCTGGGCCAGCTCCGGACTAAGCTCGATGAACAGCTCGGGCTGGAGTTCCGTGAGCCAAGGATTCCAGCGGCTCATGGCGCCGGCCAGGTAGTGCTCCGTCAGCCGGTAGGTGGTGATGACGTAAGGATACTTTCCGTCCGGGGCGGTGGCCAAAGGGTTTCCCGAAGTTTTCCAGTATTTCAGAACGGGACTTGACTGTTGTTTGTAGAGCGGATTTTGCACCGGAGACTCAGCGGGTTCGTAATGAGTGGGAAGCGGTCCATCCACCAACCCGCTGGGCACATAGAGCCATCCGACGCCATCCTGAAGCATAATGAAGGGATCGCTGCCGTCGAGAGCGTCGAACCCAATACCTTGTGGCTGCGCCTTGGCTGTGGGCGCCTTGGTCGGGGCGAAATCCGGAACATCGTAACCCGTCCATCTCTGGCCGTCCCACCAGACATATTTCTTGCGTTCGCTCCAGGGGTTGCCCTGCAAGTCCGCGGACGCCCGGTTATACATAATCCGCCGGTTGGCCGGCCACGTAAATCCCCAGCCTAGTTGCGCACCCCCAGGCGCATCCGGTGGATCGGCTTTCCTGTTGGCCGAGCGATTGTCTCCCGGGGCCGGGAAAACGCCACAGTAGATCCAGGAAGCGCAGGTCGTCGAGCCGTCGTCTTTCAAATCTCCAAACCCGGCCACATGCTTGCTCAGATCGCCTGTGTAGTAGCCGTTGATCTCGCGCAATATTTTGAGTCCGTCGGGCTCACCTTCATTATGTTGCGGCGTCCCGGGTGCAGGCGCGCTTCCCGGAGGTTGCTCCTTTGCGACACCGGGAGAGGCGCTGCTGCCGCCGGCTGAGGAAGCCGTGCCGGCGCCGGCGGTCCCACCGCCAACAGCACCGCCTTCAACCTTCGCCGGCGCCGTCGGCGCGCGCAGCGCTGCGCTTTTCTCATCCGGATCAAAGTCCCAAGTGAGATTCTTGAAACCTATGTCTCTCGCTTCATTGCTGTCCGCGTAGAGCTTCTTAAGCCGCTTCGCGAGTTGGTGGGTGAACCAGAGGTCGCTGCGGCAATCGCCCGGGGGATCGGAAGCCTTGTAATGCCACTGCAGCATACGGAAGGTATTCGTAAAGGAGCCCTCGTATTCGGCTATTTGGGTGGATGGGAAGAAAAAGACCTCTGTTTTGATATC
>DATACQ010000486.1:0-7263 GCA_036258955.1 Binatia bacterium | reverse complement strand
GCCTTGAGCTGAACATCGCTCCATACGATGAGCGCGTGGACAGCGGACAGCTTCGCTATCTCGATCTACGTTATAGTTTCGCGCGCCGGGAGGTCAGCGTTACCCTGGTGACGCGTCATCGCCAGTTTCCGGAGGGCGGGCCGCTGGCGCGCGCTCTCGTGCGCAAATTTTCGTTCGTGAACGGGGTTATTCAGAACATCAACGAGCAGCGTGGCAACGTTATTTGGGGCGACAGCTATCGCGTTCTCGCCGGCCGCGATACACTACTGGAAAGAATCGGCTCGCTGATGTTGGCGTTTCCCGCCGGGGTTTTTTCTCAAGCCAATCCGGCTATGGCGGCGCGTTTGTACGCTACCGCGGCGGAGATGGCCAGGCTCTCAGCTCGCGATACGGCGCTTGATCTCTATTGCGGGGTTGGGCCGATCTCGTTGACCCTCGCGCAAGGCGCCCGGCTCGTTTGGGGTGCCGACGATAGCTCCCTTGCGATCGATGCGGCGAAGCAAAATGCGCGAAGAAACGGCATCGGCAACTGTCGTTTTTTTTACGGCGACGTTGCCGAAATGATAGCTGCGGCCAAAAATGCTCTCGATCACATCGATTGTGTGGTAGTAAATCCGCCGCGCAAAGGATTGCAACCGGCGGCACTCCAGTCTCTGATCGAGGTGGAAGCGCCGCGGGTCGTCTACGTATCCTGCGAACCGGCGAGCCTTTGCCGCGATCTCGATCAGCTGGCGCACCACGGTTACGAGACAAGGCATCTGCAGGCCTTCGATATGTTTCCGCAGACCGAGCAAGTAGAAACCGTGGCGTTGCTGGTCAGATGAGCGTTTCGAGTTTCGGGTTTCGCGTTTTTGGTTGGGGGAGCGGGACTCGAAACCCGGAATCGACAATTCAAGACGCCTTCTCAACGGCCGGAGGTACGAGTTTTAATCTTCGACTTTGGATCTTGAGCTTAGAGAGAAGTTTGTGTTTAGTGTTTCGGGTTGGGAGAGGGGAACTCGAAACACGAGACTCGAAACTAATCAGGCCGGTATCTCCACAGCTGAGGGATCGCCCAACAAGTCCCTAATACCGTCAGGGCGCACAGCACGCTGCCGACCAGGGTGGCGTTGGGCGCGCCGAGCAGAGCGGCGCCGGCGCCCGCGATCACCGCGCCAAGACCATTGGTGGTCTGTGCGAAGACGCTGAGAAAGCTCGTAGCGCGGCCGCGCATGTTGTCCGGCGCAAGAATCTGCACTACCGTCCGACGTATGGCGACGCTGATGGCATCGCTTACGCCGAGCAAGCCTACCGCGAGCAAACCAATCCAAAATGTCTGCGCAAGCCCAAGAAATCCCAAGCTCAAAGCGAAAAGGAAGGTGACCATGATCGCGACGGCGCCTTTGCGTTCAATGTCTCCCAGCATTAGTAAGATTCCCGAGCCGATCAGCGCTCCTATCGCGGGCGCGGCGTAGAGAGCACCAAGGCCGCGGGCGCCGACTTGAAAAATCTCCTCAGCGAAGATGGGCAGTATCGGTCGATAGAAACCGAACAGAACGGCGAAGAAGTCCAGCAGAAATAAAGAGAGAATGATGCGCGTGTGCCAAAGAAACTCGAAACCATCGATGAGGCTGCGCCAGCTGATCTGCCTGCGTTGGCCTTGTGGCTGGCCGGAGGCGCCGATAAACAGCACGGCTATGACGGAAGGGATCAATAAAAGAGCATCGATCAAATACGCCGCTTCTACGCCGTATCCGTCGATAAGAAAACCTGCGATCACCGGCGCCGTCAGCTGAGTTCCTTGCATCATGAGCGTCGTCAGCGTCACAGCGTTCAGCAGATGCGTTTGTGGAATTAAACCCGGTATGATCGCCTGACGCGCCGGCCCGCCGAGGGTTTGGAGCGCGCCGGCGACAACGCTTAGCACGTACACATGCCAGACCTGAACATGCTCGGTTTCAGTCAAGAACCACAGGGCGAGCCCCGGCAACACGTTCAAGCTGTGGGTAATGGCGATCAGTTTTTTCCGGTTCATGGTGTCGGCGAGCACGCCGCCGAACAGTCCCAGAACGATCGAAGGCAAGGCTTGAAAGAATCCGGCCAGCCCAAGCTGCATTGAGGAACCCGAAAGCTCGTAGACCTGATAGAGGCTCGCCACACTGCGCATGTGGTTGGCCGTGCCGCCACAGAGAATGACCAGGAAGATCAGGCGGTAGTCGCGTAAAAGCAGCGATGACCATGGACGAATACGAACCGGCGACTCGGCGCCGGAGGGATTTTCTTTGTGATCTGTCACAGGGGGATGGAGCGGGGGTTGCGCGCTATGACTCGCAATTTAGCCGCTAGCGCAACGCGCGTCAACGCGCAGCGGCGCTGCGGCGGTTCGAGGTTTAAAGTTCAAGGTATGCGAAGATCCGGCAACGTTGAACATTGAATTGTGAACTATGAACTGAGAAACCGAACACCGCCAGTCTTGCTGCAAACAAACCCGCAACTCGGTGCGGAGTAGCTACGATAAGCTGCAGCGTTGGTTCAATTTTTTACTTGACAAGATTCCGGGTCCACTAATATATCAATATCAATTCACTACATTGGAGCCCGTGGCAACGTTGGCATAGGGCGGAAGGAGGGGAGAGTTATGGAAGAGCTACATTTTTTCATGCGGTGGTTTCACTTTCTGGCGGGTATCACCTGGATCGGCATTCTGTACTATTTTAACTTCGTGCAGACACCGTTCTTTGCCGAAACGGAAGCGCCGGTGCGGACGGGCGCGATTCAGAAGCTCGTGCCGCGCGCGTTGTGGTGGTTTCGCTGGGGCGCAATGATCACGTTTCTCGCCGGATTAATTATGTACGTCATTCGGCTGCACGAAATGGGTGGAGGGGTCTTTTTCAGCTCGTCTTATGGCGTGACCATCACCATTGGCGGTCTTATCGGCACAATCATGTTCTTGAACGTGTGGCTCGTCATCTGGCCGGCGCAACAGGTGGTCATCGCTTCGACCAATCAAGTAGCATCTGGGGGCCAGGCGTTACCGGACGCGGCGGCGCGTGGCAGGCGCTCGGCGCTGGCCTCGCGAACGAATACCGTATTCTCAATTCCAATGCTGTTTTTTATGGGCGCGGCGAGCCATTACAATCTCGTCGGTCAGGGAGGACCGAGCGCGTTACTATGGATCCTCGCGTTGATTGTCATTGCCGCGGTTGAATACAACGCTCTGGCCGGCACTCAGGGTGCGACCAAAAAGCCGCTGGATTCCGTTTCCGGCGCTCTCTGGTTCGGTTTTATTTTGTGGGCGGTGCTCTACGTGATCATGTTAATCTTTGGCTAGTTGGGATGTGACCATACTGCGGCAAAGCCGCAACCAAAGAAGCGGAATATCTCGCGCAAAGACCCAAAGGCGCAGAGGTAAAAACAAAGCGCGAAAACGTGGCCTCGCGACTTAGTGCCAGTAAAAGTATAAAGCTATGGGGCAACGAATTTGCGCAGCCGCGAAACTCTCAGAAGAGGGACGGCTATAGCCGTCCTCTTTGCGGTTAATCTCTGTCGTTGATTAGACAAAATATCCTCCGACTACGGCTTCCTTCCAACTCTTGATCACAGACGGCACAATTCCGGCGGGCAGGTCTTTTTCAGGCTTCCAGAAGCTGTGAACGCCCGCACCGAAGCGCGTGATGCCGATCTTAGGCGCGGGCTTCATCGCGCGAAAGCCGGGCAAAATCACTTGAGCATAGACTTCCGGACTGTGGTCCCGGCTATCCTTGGAAATTTCGAAAAGGAAAGGGGGCACAGGCTTCACATTCGGGCCTGAAAGCTCGCGCGTATAACCGACGAAGCGATCGACCAGCGCATCGGTTTCCTCTCTGTTCATCTTGAGTCGCGCCGCGCTGACCCGCGCGGCTTCGGCGAGCGAGGCGGTAATCGCGTGTGTGACGATATATTCAGCTTTGAACTGCGGCCGGTTCTTTGCGCGATCCCACGCATCGAAGATATCTTCCATAATAGCAGGCAGGCGCATGAGCGCCGTCGGCCCTTCCTGGCCTAACGCTTCCGGTCCCTGATAGCGCGCCAGGTCACGCCACGTTCTAATGTAAAGCTCATTAAATGGATCGGTCCTGGCGCTACCCTTTTTTTCCGGTTTCTCGTAGCCGCTGATTTTACCCATATCGCCGCCCCACTGGTCGCGTTCGCAGCAGAGATACCCGAAGGGTGAATGCTCCGTGGCGCATACGCCGGCCATGTTGGGAATGCGTTGGGAGAGCATACAGATGAATGGACCGCCGGTGGAATGGCCCTGGCCGTAAACGGAGTATTCGTTCTCCGGAAAGTGGCGCCGGCAGGCCTCGATCATGCCTTCTTCGAAGGCCGCCGGCCACGCGGCCATGCGAAACCAGAAATTTGTCTCGGGCTGGGCCCGCGCCAGGGTGCGCGTGCCATAACGGTTGCGTTTGCTGGGATCTTTTACGACCTCATATTCATCGGGGTTGATTAGCTCACCCCGTTTCCAAATAGGAGTGCGCACGCTGCCGTCCGCATGAATCGTATCGTCCGGCCAGTCACGACTCGCGTCTGGAAAATAAAACCGCCCGGGGAAGGTCCCAGCGACAACCCTGAAGCCAAATTTGCCGGCAAGTAGTTTTGCGTGTCGCTCAATACCTTTGAAGTCGCTGGAGCCGCCATGCAGTAAGAAGAATCCCGCCTTCTTGCCATCGGCGCCGCTCGGTATCCGATTCGGATCGATGGGCTCATGTACCACCATTCCCAGGTCCCACTCCATACCAAGGGTGTTGATGCGGTAAATGTCTTCCGTGCTCTTGATCGGAATATCGGCGATACCCAGGACCTCCTCGGTATCCTTGATGCATTGCTCGCGCGTTACAAACTCCGGTGGTTGCCAGTTCTTCATTGTTTTTCTCCTGCCATTTCTTTTTTACGCCTTAGCTATTCTCTTTCACGCTTCGCCGGCAATCTTGTTCATTCCCGGCCGTACGTTAGGTCGTAATCTCATTCTGAGCCGCAGGCGAAGAATCTCGTCTTGGCAGTAGGGGCACGGCATGCCGTGTCCCTACAATCCGAGATGGTTCGCGGAGTTTATCCTGAGCTTAGCCGACGGACTCAGCATGACACAGGAGTGCTTCGATCGCTTGCGACACAGTCTCTCGAAGGAGGATCTGAAGAGAAACATCCGTGCTCATGATGGACTTCTCAGCTAAGCATTCCACTTCTTTGCCAGTTAACTCGCCGGGTGAATTCAAGTCAACCCGAAACCACAAAGTGCTTGTGACGGTTGATGCGCAGACCCGTCCTATATTACGGTCCCATTATCAACTCAGGAGGTCGAGCATGAAGGTCTTGATCACCGGCGGCATGGGAGTCAACGGCGCTGTGACAGCGCGTCTGATGGTGCGCGACGGCTTGCGGCCCGTCTTACTCGACAATCGCGAAGACTTCGTCCTGATGCAGGACATCAAGGACAAGGTCGATTGCGCCATTGGCGATGTCTGCGATGCCAAATTTCTCGCTGAGGTAATCGATAACTACAAAATCGATTGCATCGCACATCTGGCAGCACTCATGCCCGGACCTGCCGAGGCCGATCCGCGTTTGGCCATTCGTGTCGGGGCTGAAGGGACAATCAATATACTCGAAACGGCGCGTGCGAAAAACATCAAGCGAGTCGTCTTCACTAGTTCTAAAGCGGTATACGGGGAGATCAACGGCGCGGAAGGAGCGCCTGACTACAAGCCGGTGCGGGAAGACTATCGCAAACTTCCCGCGGATTTATACGGCAGCATCAAAGTGTGTTGCGAGGAACTGGGCCGGTATTATCGCGCGACGTACGGTATCGAATTCATCGCGCTGCGTTTCGTTTCGATCTATGGTCCCGGCAAAGAAGCGCGCCACGGGCCGCTTTCTTTCTACGGGCAACTGATCGAGAAGGCGCGCGAGGGCGCGCGTTGGGTGATACCGGAAGGTGGAGACCAGAGGAATGACGCGGTTTACGTCGGCGACGTTGGTCGTTCCATCTATCTTGCCCTGAAGGCGCCCACACCCGGGGGGTGGACTTTCAACATCGGCACGGGATCGGCTGTGACGCCGCGCGATTTTCTAAATGCGGCCGCGCAGCTTTTCCCTAATCACCGTATTGAGCTGGGGCCCGGTCCGAGCAAACTGGGGCGGAGCAAGCAGAGCTACTGCGTTTTCGACATTTCGGCAGCTAAGCAGCACCTCGGCTTCGAGCCGGCCTACTCCGTGGAGGATGGCGTGCGCGATTACGTCGCCACGATGGATCGTCTGGGACGCTAAGATAAGCACCCCGAACGGCAGAAGCCGGCTTGGAGCATTCCGGTCAAATTGGCAGCGATATTTTAGCTTTGTGATCTTGCGCAGGTTCGCGATATGTGGGATTATCCCACTATGCCCATCAGCACTGCCGACAGCAAAAAACGGGTGGTTATTCCGGTGGCGCGTCCCGGCGATATCTTCGACATTCAGCAGCAAAGCGAGGGCCGGTTCCTTTTAGTCCGTCTTGTGAAACCTAAACCCAAGATTCGCATGAGCCGAACGGAGACCCTTAGGGCCATCTCGGCTTCGCCGCTGCGTCCCAAAATGAGCTGGAACGAACTGCGTCGGCTTACGCGCGAGCCGTGATATTACTGGACACAAATGTCTTGATCTATGCATCGGATACGAGTTCACCTCACTGTAGATGGGCTCGAAAAACGATAGCCGATGCAGTTGCGGTCGAGGGAGCGGTCATCAATGCCGCTACTTTAGCTGAGCTCTGCGTCGGTGATGCGGAACCGAATACAGTGGCTGATCGGATCCGTCGTTGGGGTGTGGAGGCGTTAGATTTTCCCGCAGTTGCCGCGGAGATCAGCGCACGGGCATATCTTAGTTATCGCCAGCGCCGGAGACGCGATTCCGGTAAAGATTCTCCAACCATGCCATTGCCTGATTTTTTTATCGGTGCGCATGCTGAAGTCATGGGTTGGACTTTAGCGACCGCCGATGCGGACCGGTACCGGACTTATTTCCCGAAAGTAAAACTTAAGACTCCTTAGCCGACAGCGGGGGTAAGGGGAGCGCGAAGTCGTCCCACTTGCGGATCAAATTGAGATGGACCAGGAAATCATCAGCCGCTTGCAGAAGCGCTTCGCCGGCGAAAGTCTCGATGCGATCATTGCTATTTCTCCCGAAAACGTCACTTATGTCTCCGGCTTCGTAGTGCCGTCGCAATCGCTGATGCGTTGGCGCCATGCGGCATGCATTCTCACCGCGGAC
>DATACQ010000485.1:0-3983 GCA_036258955.1 Binatia bacterium | reverse complement strand
GGTTCAAATAATCGAAGCTGCGCCCAATAGGGACCAGAAGGCTGCGCGTGCGGGTAAATTCGTCGCCCGCTTGAAACATTCGATGCGCGCCGCCCGCAAATCGGGTTCAATGTTCGGTTCAAACCGTGTCCTGCACGAACGGAAGGATTTTTCTTAGCGCGCGTGGCAGATGCTTCGAAGCTCAGGGCGCGAGACGCGCACCTTAAATCGGGATTCCGCAGTTGGTCCTGATGCAGAGGCGGGGAGCAAACCTCCCGTAACGAAGCCAATACATTCTGCCTCTGACCGGATGTCGATCACCGGTCTTTTGTGCCCTGACAAAACTTTTAGAACCATCGGCAGCGAAAAGGGCGGAAACGACTTTGAAACTGGATTGTTGGGGGTCTTCGCTACTTCAGGCTCGCCGCTCGCTCTCGCGGTAACTAGGTTCAACTGCGGAATCCGGGTTGAACTTGCGCGTTGAACCTTGAACCTGACCATGGACGCCTATTCCGAGACCCTTAACTGGATTTATAACCTGCGCGGCGGCATCATCGACTTGCGCCTCGACCGCATGCGCCAGGCGATGTCACTCTTCGGCCATCCCGAGCGGCAATTTCGTGCATTCCATATTGCCGGAACTAACGGCAAGGGATCGACAGCCGCCATGCTCCACAGGATCCTTACCCTGGCTGGTTTTCGTACAGGTCTTTACACCTCTCCGCACCTGGTATCTTTTACCGAACGCATCCGAGTCGGCGACCAGGAAATCTCGAAAGATGATGTTGTTGCGTTGGGCCGTGAGCTCAATGAACGCCTCACCACCGCCGGGATAGCTCTGACTTTTTTTGAACTGGTCACCGTCATGGCGTTTGTCTATTTCGCGCGACGCCGCATCGACGTTGGCGTTATCGAAGTGGGACTTGGCGGCCGCCTCGACGCAACCAATCTCGTCCGGCCTTTGGTTAGTCTCATTACCACGATAGCAAGAGATCATGAGGCCTATTTGGGTGCGGACTTGCTTTCCATCGGGAGAGAAAAGGCTGGTATCTTGAAAACCAATGTCCCGGCAGTGTGTGGAGCGCTGCCGGCCGAGGTTGCGGCGCTCATCAGGGAAATTGCAACACAGCAGAATTCCCGACCCTACGTTATCGGATCAGATTTTAAAATTTTCTTGAAAAAAGAGCGGCGTTTCGACTATAAGGGCATAAAACGAGATTTAACCGACGTCGTGGTAGCCCTTCATGGGCCTCACCAGTGCGCCAACGCGGCCTTAGCCATCGCGGCTTTGGAGCTTTCTGGCGAGTCTTTCCCGGTCTCGGAAGAAGCCATACGCACAGGGCTTGGATCAGTTTCGTGGCCGGGCCGCTTTGAAATTCTGCATGAACATCCGTGGATTATCTTGGATGGGGCGCACAACGGAGAGGGCATCAATGCGCTGGCGGAGACATTAAGGGAATTCAAGCAGGGTAGAAAAATTAAGCTCTTGTTTGCCGCCATGGAGGACAAAGACTGGCGGCATATGCTTTCCATTTTGCTACCGTTCGTGGATGAGTTGATCGTTACCAGGGTTCAAATGGATCGTAGCGCGGCGCCAGAGCAAATGGCCAGCCAGTTCTCAGCGGGTTTGCCGTGTCGCGTGGTTATGGACGCAGCCTCCGCTTTGAAGCTGCTCGTCCACGAAGCGGGCCGCGATGAGATCGTTCTAGCCGCCGGTTCGCTTTACCTGATTGGCGAAATTCGACCGTCAGCACAAGAGCTTGCGCTGTTTTGCGGCGAGCCATGAGGGAACCGGTCGCCGGGTTGAATATACGCTGCTATGAGCGCAAGGCCACCTTACATCATTGTCGCGCTTCTGACCATCTTCTTTCTTCGCCAGGCCAATTTCGCTCCGGCGCAAGCGGCAGAAGCCAGTGGTGAGGCGGCCAAACAAATAGAAGTGACCGCCGATAAATTGTCTGCTGCAGACGGGGGCACAAAAATCGAAGCCAGTGGCGACGTAGTGATCAGCCGCGACGAGATGACCCTCAGGGCCCAAGAAGTGCGTGTCGATCGGGACACCCAAGACGTTGAGGCCCGCGGGAATGTTTCCTTAGACTCTCCGGAGTGGAAGATCAGGTCGGCGGAATCCGTGCAGTTTAATCTAGGACGCGAAACCGGTGAAGGGCGAAATGCAGACATTTTCATTGAACAAGGCCACGTAAGCATCACCGGCCGGCGCTTTGAAAAGTTTGAGGGTCAGGCGTTCCAGGTCGATGACCTTTTTTTCACTACCTGTCTCTGCGAGTCCGGCGTGCCTCATTGGAAGTTTTCGGCCGAACAGATGGAGCTGTCAAACCAAGGTTTGGCAACGATACGAGGCGGCTACTTTTATATACTCGATGTCCCAGTTTTCTATCTTCCGTATGGCTTCTTTCCCGTGCGAACCGAGCGCCAAACCGGTTTTTTGTTCCCACAATTTGGCTCCTCAACCAAGGAGGGTTTTCGCGTTCAGCAGCCTTTTTTCTGGGCAATTTCGAAGAGCACGGATGCAACCCTCGCCTTCGATCTTCAGACCCGCGCACGAGTCGGGGTCATCGGCGAGTTCCGCACGGTGTTCGACCGCAACTCGGATTTCCAGTTCGTCTCCTCTTACTTCAATGAAACGTTTCGGAAGAACGAAAAAGAGGATATCGAAGACCGCACGATTGCCGATCAGCGTATTCCTCAGAACCGTTGGAGTGTTGGCGCCACGCATCGATATCTCGTGGCCAACAACTGGCTGACCTACAGTGACATTGCCGCTTATCGGGACGATCTTTTTACGCGTGAGCTGACGGAGCGCTTCGATGTTCCCGGCGAACGGGAGTTTGATATCCGAGCGAGCCGCTTTAGCGAGTCGCGCTTCGGTTTGTTCCGTAATTGGGGTGATATGTTTTTGCAGGGCGAAGGCCGGTTCTATCAGGACTTTATCCAGCCTGATCAGACAACCCTGCACCGAACGCCTCAGGTTGCGTTTTGGGGACGAAGATTTCTCGCCGGCTTCCCTCTCGAGTTCCGTTGGCGCGGTGAGGCGGTCAATTACATGAGGAAGGTAGGAGGTGATGGACTGCGTTTCGATCTGCGCCCCGAGTTGGTCTTGCCGTTTCGAATGGCTTCCGACCTCTTTGGTTCACTGAGCATAGCCCCGCGGGAGACCGCGTATCATCTTTACACGCCGTTTAGGGATGGCGACAGAAATCTATCGCGTGAGCTGGTCGAGGTGCGGGGTCAGATTGGCACGACCTTGAATAGAGTTTTCGCCTGGAGCGGATTAGGGCTGGCCGGTGTAAAGCATGTGATTGAACCGGAATTAAACTACCTCTTTGTGCCGCGTACGGATCAGAGCTCGATACCGCTAATGGATGGCACCGACCGTATTGACCGGCGTAACGTTGTTACCCTTGCCGTATCCAACCGTCTCTGGGGTAAATTCGCCAATTCATTGGCGGCGGAGGAGGACAAGGACGCGCAGCTGTTGAATCCGGTCGGATTTGCTGGTGTGCGGGACCTCGCGCATTGGCGCGTTGCCCTGGGCTACGATATCGATAAGGAGAGAAGAGGCGGCGACAGTTTGACCGACCTCGATATGGATCTACGGGTGAACCCGGCGAACTATCTGAGTGTATCGTTCGAAGGCGGGTTTGATCCGGGGCCCTGGGAGGTCACGCAGGCGCGCGCTAAATTG
Organism: Binatia bacterium; assembly: GCA_036258955.1. Lineage (GTDB taxonomy): Bacteria > Desulfobacterota > Binatia > UBA9968 > UBA9968 > DATACQ01. Next base: position 298 of record DATACQ010000485.1, on the reverse strand, counting down.
GTTGTGAACGATCCGCGCCCTATTCTGCGCCGTTCGTTGGATGCTGACTTCAACCGGCCCAACTCGTTCAGTTTTACCTACTCGTTTGTGCGCAACAGCCCCACGGCGATCTTTGCCGATGATGCCAATGTCGATTTTGATCGCCCGCGCTCCCAGCGGCTTGAACTTCATCTTCTTGCCTCCTGTACGGTTTCTTCTACGAACCGCGAAAATGTACCGCCTGGGTGTCGATCCATCAATGGTGGCCTTCTCTCCTTGGCAAGGAATAGCAGCCCCGAAGAGGACCCTGACCAACGTA
>DATACQ010000484.1:0-3093 GCA_036258955.1 Binatia bacterium | reverse complement strand
CGCCCGGCGATGTGTTAATTACGAATGATCCTTGGCAAACCGCGGGGCAGATTAACGATATTACGATCACCACGCCGGTCTTCAAGGATGGCCGGCTGGTGGCGCTGTTTGCCAATACTTGCCATAGCGCCGACATTGGCGGACGCATTCTATCCGCTGAAGCGCGCGAAGTTTTTGAGGAAGGGCTGCGGATCCCGATTATGAAGTTGTTCGACCGCGGCGTGGCCAATCAGGTGCTAATGCAGATCGTTCGCACCAATGTGCGCCAGCCAGACGAAGTGATCGGCGATTTTTACGCGCAGACCGCGAGCAACGATGCGGGGGGGCGGGCGCTCCTCGAAATGATGGATGAGTTCGGTCTAGACAGCATCGACCCAGTGGGAGAGGAAATCGTTCGCCGTTCGGAAAGTGCCGTTCGTGCTGAGATTGCAAAACTGCCCGCCGGAGAATGGTCAAACGAGACCTGGAGCGACGGTTTCGAAGAACCGATCGTGATTCGATGCTCGGTGAAAGTGGCGGGAGACGAGATCTTCATCGATTTTTCCGGTTCGTCAGCGCAGAGTACGCGTGGCATCAACGTCGTGGCGAACTACACGCATGCTTACGCCAGCTTCGCCATCAAAGCGGCGATCTGCCCTGACGTGCCGCACAATGAAGGGAGCTTTCGGCCGGTGCATGTGAGCGCGCCCGCAGGCAGCATCTTAAATGCTCTGGATCCCGCGCCGGTGGCAAGCCGCCAGGTGATCGGCCATTTTATACCCAGTGCCATTTTTGCCGCGTTATCGGGCGCTCTACCCGGCCGCCTAATGGCGCCGGGCGCCGATCCGATTTGGCTCAGCGTGTGGCGTGGCGAAAATCCGCCTTTTACGTTAACGATCTTTCAAGTTGGCGGCACCGGCGCGCGGCCGGCGAAAGATGGCTTGAACGCAGTGGGCTTCCCAAGCGGCGTTGCAGGCGTGCCTGCGGAGGTAATCGAAAGTTTGTCGCCGGTGGTCATGCGCCGGCGACAGCTTCGTCCCGATTCCGGCGGCGCCGGAAAATGGCGCGGCGGACTGGGGCAGCTCACGGAATTCGCGAGACGCGGCAAAGGCAGGTGGAGCGTCAGCTCGATTGCCGATCGCACAGAATATCCCGCGCCAGGCTTACTCGGCGGCGGCCCCGGCGCAAAGGGCGAAGTGCTGCTGGACGACGGCACAGGCTTGCACGCCAAAGCGATGGTTGATCTCAAGCATGACGATATAGTCCATGTAAATCTTCCCGGGGGAGGCGGTTACGGCAACGCTCTGGAACGTCCGCCTGAGAAAGTCCTTTGGGATGTCGTGGAGGGCTACGTTACTCCCGAGCAGGCAGAGAAGCGCTATGGAGTGGTCGTGCGGTACACCGGGCATGTTGAGGCGCTGGTCAAGTTATCCCGCGAGTGGAAAGTCGATGAAGAGCAGACGAAGAGGTTGAGAGAAAAGATGAAAACAGAAAACGGGAAGCGAAAAGTAGAGGATTGAGGATGGCTACGGATCAGCAGGGTGAAGACGAACTCGAAACCCGAAACTTGAAACGAGGAACGCTGTGGAGCTCAGTGGTAGAGTTGCGCTGGTGACCGGCGGTGCCGGCGGCATCGGCGCAGCTGTCGCCCGCAGTCTGGCTAAAGGAGGAGTCAGCGCAGTTGCGATTAATTACCGCAAGTCGGCCCAAGAAGCCGAAGAACTAGCTCACGAGATCACGCGCGGCGGGAAAAAGGCGATTGCGGTGCAAGCGAACGTTCAGGACGACGAGCAGGTGCGCGCGATGATTGCGCAGATCAGCGATAGCTTTGGCCGTCTCGACCTCCTGATCAACAATGCCGGCGTGACCCATTGGGTGAAACTTGCGGATCTTGAGGCGCTCACGGATAAGATTTGGGATGAAATCCTCGACGTCAACGTCAAAGGCGCGTTTCGCTGTGCGCGCGCATCCGCCGCGTTGCTAGCGGCGAGCCAGGGAATGATCGTGAACGTGTCCTCTATCAGCGGTGTTTTGGCACCATCAACGATGTCGTCACTGCCGTATGGCACGGCGAAGGCGGCATTGATTTACATGACGCGCGCACTAGCCGTAGCCATGGCGCCCAAGGTTCGCGTGAACTGTGTCGCTCCCGCGTTTACGGATACGCCATGGATGAGCGAGCACTTCGGCGCCGAATACCAACAGGTCATTGCCAAAGCTGCCGTAGGTTACCCTTTGCGGCGGATTGCGAGTCCGGAGGATATCGCGGGCGCCATTCTCGGTTTGATTACAGGCGGCGATTTCGTGACTGGGCAGACTTTGATCGTTGATGGCGGTTTGAGTCTGAGTTAGAAGTAGCCCGCCTATTCACGAGGTGCGCCCCGGGCCAAGGCTCTCCGTCACGGTCAGGATGGTCTCCGGCTGGAATCGCGGGTCCGAGTTTTAATATCAACTGAAGACTCTAGACACAGACTCATTGCACTTAAGCTCATTTTCGGGGCCGCCAGATTATGAACAACCCCGGGATAATGCTAGCGCAAAGCGTTCTCGTTCCCAACTACGCGCGCTTCAACCCCCGGCTCGATCCGGCCTGTGACGGATGCGGGCGAGGAAAAGGTGACGGCAGAAGCTCGAGGCGTGGTCACGCTGCCCGTCGCGAACGCAGCTAGAGCTGGTTCCGGCAGCCTTTTCTCGGCGGAGTTTCTCCAGAGTATGCCGAAACACGGCGAAATGACCTTCGGTTGAAACGAATTCGGCTAACATAACGGTCACTCAAATGGATAGGACTAAAGTTGTCTCTGAGCTTCACGCGAGTCGCTTGGTGGCGGTTGTGCGTTCTCAGAGCGCCGACCAGGCCATCGAGCTAGCCCAGTTGGCGGCGCAGGGTGGTGTTCGATTCGTTGAAATCACTTTTAGCGTGCCCGGAGCTTTGGACGTTATCAGGGAATTGGCGCGGGAGAAAAAAGTCCACGTGGGCGCCGGCACTGTGCTGACGCCACAACAGGCGGAAAGAGCTATCGATGCTGGCGCGGAGTTTGTCGTGTCTCCTTCACTGGAGCTAAATCTTGTCGGTATATGCCATGCCAGCGATATCGCTTGTTTTCCGGGCGCGGC
>DATACQ010000483.1:0-5844 GCA_036258955.1 Binatia bacterium | reverse complement strand
CAGATGCAGTTTGAGACAGACCTCCGATGGATTCGCAAAGCTTGTTGCGTCCGGCTGCTCAGCCGTTGCAAACTTCTCTGTAGCGTGGTGCAAAATGCCAGTACCTCCTGAATATCAGCGGTCGAGGGATGGCGCACGCAGTAATGCCTCTGAGCTGAACACATGCTGGCTGAGAAACTTTCCGCCCGCTGCTGCATTGTCGGCGGCGGTCCGGCCGGCATGATGCTCGGGTATCTGCTGGCGCGCGCTGGTATCGAAGTGTTGGTACTGGAAAAACACCGCGACTTTCTGCGCGACTTTCGTGGCGATACCATTCATCCTTCAACCCTCGAGATCATGCACGAGTCGGGTTTGCTCGACGAATTTCTCAAGCTGCCCCATCAGAAGGTTTACGAGCTCAAAGCGCAGGTCGGCGAGGCGCAGTTGACCATCGCCGACTTCCGCCATCTGCCGGCCCGTTGCGGCTTCGTCGCGTTCATGCCGCAGTGGGATTTTCTGAACTTCCTGGCGGAAAAAGCGGCCGAATATCCAGGCTTCAAGCTAAAGATGAAAGCCGAGGTAAGCGAGCTAATACAGGAATCAGGCCGCGTGGCCGGCGTGCTCGCAAAGACTCCCGCCGGTGCGGTGGAAGTCCGTGCAGATCTGGTTATCGGCGCGGATGGGCGAAGCTCGGTCGTGCGCGAAAACGCCGGTTTGCGGGTGAAGGAATTCGGCGCACCGATGGACGTTCTCTGGTTTCGGCTCCCTCGAACTGCGGAAGATCCCACAGCAAGCATGGGAAGGTTCGATAGCGGCACGATTTTTATTACACTCAATCGCGGCGACTACTGGCAGTGCGGCTACGTTATCGCGAAGGGCAGGTTCGAAGAAATGCGCCGCCAGCCATTCGAAACCTTTCGTGCCAGGATTGTGAAGCTCGCACCCTATGCGCGAGACACACTGCATGAACTGCGCGGTTGGGACGATGTGAAGCTTTTGACGGTTCGGGTGGACCGGCTCCTCGATTGGTTCCGGCCGGGTATCTTGTGCATCGGTGACGCGGCCCACGCCATGTCTCCGGTCGGTGGAGTCGGCATCAATCTCGCGATTCAGGATGCAGTGGCGGCCGCGAACGTACTCTTCCAACCGCTGCGCCAAGGACACATTGTTCTGGATGACTTGCGCCGCATCCAGAAGCGTCGCGAGTTCCCGACGCGTGTGATCCAGCGGCTGCAGGTTGCGGTGCAGCGCCGGATCATCGCGCGGGTGTTGGTCGAGACCGGACCGCTCAAGCCGCCGCTCGCAGCGCGCCTGCTTGCAACCATTCCATTCGTTCGGCGTATCCCGGCACGAATTGTCGGCCTGGGCATTCGCCCGGAACACATCAGCCCGGAGCTGTTGCGCGTATAATGCAGAGCGGCGAAGCGAGCAAGAGAGAAGAAGAGAATTACCTTAAAGCAGGCAGGATACGCAAAAAACTATTCGCTGAGGCGGTTAAGAAGGACCGGATCGTTGCCGCGCCGCTTATCCCCGCTCGAGCAATTTCAAAGCATTACGGGCCAGGATAGCTTCCCGCTCGCCTTCGGTTAGAGGCAGCGTCTCAATAATGTTTTTCGCCCGCGGGAGTAGCGGCAACAGCGGCGGCGCATCGCTGCCGAACAGCAACTGGCTGGCGCCCATCGTATGGTAAGCGCACATAACCGCCGGAGCATGATAGCTCACGGTATCCATGTGGATGGCGCGCAGGTACTCGCTAGGGCGCTTGGTGATGAGCATGGGCTCGTATGGACCAAGGCCGGAGGCCTGATCGCCAAGTTCGTAGGCGTAATCCATGCGGCCAATAACTTCGCAGATTCCGCCGCCAAGATGACAGCCAACGAATTTTAGCCGCGAAAATCTTTCGAAGACGCCGCGCACGATCATGCGCGCAATCGCCAGGCATTCATCGAACGGCCGCCCCACGCTCGAAGCAAGACGATAATCCCGCATCCGCTCTTCGCCAAACCCGACCGATGGGGCGTGCATCATGACCGGAACGGCGAGTTCCGAGACCAATTCAAAAAACGGCCGCGCCTCGTCATCGTCAGGATAAGCGCGTTGATGGCTGGAGTTGATGAGCACGCCCCTAAGGCCGTATTGAACGATCGCGCGCTCCAACTCCTTCACAAACGGCTCGCCTCCGCAGGGGAGCGTGCTCGTGAAGACCACGATGCGCCTCTTATACTTTTCTTGTATTTCCGCGCCGTATTCGTTCCAGCGGCGAAGAAAACCGAGAGAGTCCTCGGCACTCTTGTCTTTTAGATAGTGGACGGTGTTGCTCACAACGCAGAGATCAATTCCGACCTTGTCGTGCGCTTCGAGCAGGTTCTCAATCGTGAGTGGAGCCATACCGCCCCAGCGCCGCTCGCGTGCGAGTTCCGGCGGATAGACATGGGCATGCCAATCGACAATCATCGTCTGTCTCCTTGCCAGCAAGCTATGAAACTAAGGGCAACCGACCGATTGCGTCACCATAAAGTCGCCCATTTTTGCGAGTGATCGTCCACTTCGATCTGCTAGCAGCCCGGACGTCTGCATTATCTAACGAGTGGAAAAGATGGATCGACAAAACTTTCCCAAGGCTCGCGCTTCGGAATTAACTGATCCGCCGCAGGCAGGCGGATCATTTCGGCCAATCCCGGAGCGTCGATGGCTCCCCCGCCGCGAAACGCCTTGTTATCGCCCACCATGAATTTATAAGTGCGTGCGGCCGTCGTTTGATCGATTTTCAAGCGCTGCATCATGATCTCTGTAACGGCCTGTTCGTTGTTTGGCTCGTTGAGCCAGTGCATCGCTCCGTTGAGCGCCTTGAAAAACCTAAGGAACAGCGGCCGATTTTGCGCCAATGATTTGGCCGAGGCGAAGAACGAGGTGTACTGCAAATTCTTAATTTCGTCGGAATAGTTGAGGAGCACTTTTCTGCCGGCGTCAATGGACCTGAAGTTAAACGGCGGCGCTTCTGCGAGGGAGGCCGCGACCTGCCCTGAGCTTACGGCTTGAAACCTTTCCGGGCTCCCGCCAACAAAGAGCAGCGTGTACGCCGTCGGCGGAATGCCGTGGCGCTGCATAACATCCTTGAAGATCGTCGTTGTGATGCTGGCCAGGGAAGCGCCGGCGATCTTTTGCCCCCTGAGATCGGTGAGGGATTTAAGCTGCGGCTGCCCGATTACTTGGTAGGGGTATCCATACGTGGATCCCCCGATGATCTTTAGATCTCCGCCGCGCATCGCCGCAATCAATCCGAAATGACTGCCCGAGCGAGCGAGATCCACGGTGCCGGCGAGCAGCGCTTTGATCACCAGCTCGGGCGTCATGTAAGTAACGTCAAGATCGATTCCTTGTTGCGCGAAAAACCCCTTGTCTCGAGCGACCATCTGGTCGATCTCCAAGGCGGTTGGATTGGTAGAGCTCATCGTCAGACGATCAGCTGCGGAGCCCGGAGCCGAAAGCGCAACCACCGCCATAATGAGAACTCCCACTCCGGGATTTTTCAGTGTCGCCATTTCTCCTCCATCTATCTTCCTGCGAGCGCAACCTGCACCCGCGCACGTCGCCCGGTCGGAGCTTAGGCATACTAGAAGTCAGGGTCAAGCCAAAATGGCAGCAGTCACTTCTACTTCATCCAGTCATGAAGATTGAATCTTAGGTGCGGCAGCAGATAGTCTTGGTAGATAGTCTTGGCTTGACACCACGATACCCGCGGGACTAGGGTCGAGCATCAATAAGAACAAGGGGGCATCGCCATGGCAGAATCGTTGGAAACCTTCAAACAGTTTATCGGCAAGAGCGAAACGGCGACGGACGTCGTGACTGCATCGATGGTGCTGAAGTTTGCCGCTACGTTGGGCTTGGAGAAAGCTCCGATGGATAAGGGCGAGGCGATTCCGCCCGGTTGGTACGGCGGGCTGTTCCCAGCATCGCACCGACCCAATCAGATGCGCCAGGATGGGCAGGCATCCGGTGGCGGCATTGTACCGCCCATTCCGCTGCCCCGACGCCGCATCGGTGGGACGCGCGTCTCGTTTCAGGAAGCGCTGAGAATTGGCGATGAAGTCACGCGCAAGACCGAAATCTCTGACATACAGATTGACGATGGCCCAAACGGCGCCATGGTGACCGTCGTCGAGCGTAACAGTCTATCTACGAGCCGCGGCTTGTGCGTTGTAGAAGAACGCGACATGTGCATGCTCAGCGAGGCGCGCGCCGAACTGGCGCCAAAGTCAAGTCATGAGATTCCAGGAGAAGCAAAGTGGCAACAGAGTATCGAGCCTAATACGCCGCTGCTATTTCGCTTCTCGGCCATTCGCTTCAATAGCCACCGGATTCATTATGATCGCGACTACGTCACGAAAGTTGAAAAGCTGCCCGGCCTGGTGGTGCAAAGCTCGCTGATCTCACAACTGTTGATAGAAATGTGCCACAGAGAGCTTCCAGTTAAGAGAATGACAAATTTCGACTTTCAGAACCTGCGCTCTATCTATGACAGTGGAGGGAAATTTACCCTGGCTGGAACGCCGTCGGCGGATGGCAAAGAAGCTAACCTGTGGGCGCTTGACGGTGAAGGCAAGCTTTCGATGCTCGCAACGGCCAAATTCGCGGCCTGAATGGGACAGAAAGTCTAACCACAATTGGCCAGCGGCAAAGTCGCAACCATCAGACAAGAAGAGTGCAAAATTGTAGAGGCCGCCAGCATGCTGCGGCAGACCGCCGGGTGGAAACATCTGCGCGACATGTGAGTGCGGGGTGAAACAATTCACAAGGTTGTAGAGGTGGGTTGTAGCCGCTTCTCTGAATGGCGCGCGAGCGCACACTACGGCACTCTCGGACTCTCTCCCATTGCGTCAGTCATGCCAGCATGGGATGCCGGCATCCAGATTCGCAGGGTGCGTCTGGAGGCATCCGTGTCAACCTAGATTCCAGCAATCCATAGCTGAAATGACCTAAGCGACGGTTGTGGTTAAAGTGATGGCACCTCCTCCCCAGTATTCGTGAGAACTGCACGAAAACAGACGCGTCTTAGGGGCATCTTGCAACGTGCCCTACGCCTGTGGTTCGGGTGCTTGGCGCGAGCCTGCCTCTTCATTGAGCCGTCAAGTTAAAGATCTTCTGATATAACTCGACCGATTCCTCCATCGTATCATTTTCTAGATCCTGAATTATTTTCTTGAAGCCCCGAAAGAGCCGCGGTGGATCGGGATCGACATCCTCGCGCGACGGAATGCGGTTCATCTCTCGCAACCTTGTTTGACCCGGTTTTGAGAAGAGAAAATCGACGAAAAGCCGGGCGGCGGCAGGATGCGGCGCCTTTGCAGCGACGCTCACCGTATTGATGACCGTAACCACGGGCTCCAATGGCACCCATTCGACGGGCGCTCCCCGCGAAACAAAGCTCTGCACATGAGGACCGTAGCCGATGGTCAGCGGGAATTCCCCCGCGGCCACGAGTTGGACACGCCCGCGGGCACCGCGCTGAAACACCTGCTCCTGTTGCGCGAGCTTGCGAAAATAAGCGAGACCCTTTTCCTTGCCCCAATAGTGCAGCAGCCCGTCGAACCATTCGTGATTTTCAGTGTCATTGAGAATCTTTTTTCCTTTCCAGATCGGTTTGAGCAAATCCTCATAGGTTTTCGGCACCTCGGCGGCCTTCACCATGCGCGTATTGTAGGCCAGCACGAAAGTGTTCTGGAATTGAGAGCCCCAGTAACCGTCTCGATCCTTTAACTCAGTGGGCAAAAATTTGTATTCAGGTGAATGATAACGGCCAAGAATCTGTCTTCGTTTGATCGCGCTATAGCCTCCGCGGCTGGAAAAACCCTGGAGCACATC
>DATACQ010000482.1:0-8219 GCA_036258955.1 Binatia bacterium | reverse complement strand
ACCTTAGCAGCACGGTATCAAACTGTTTCAGGACAAATTCTTTGTGCGGCGTGCGTACTGTGCATTCGCCTTCAAGGACCATGAAGATGTGGTCATCGTTTTCATGATAATGCATGTCGTCCTGGAGTCCCGGCGCGCAATTGATCACCCAATAGTATGCCAAATCGGTGCGCCAGAGACTTAAATGACCGATCTCGGGGTGAGCATCCGCTTCCTTGATGGGATTTTTCATTTCAACCATAACAACCTCCTCTTGTAATGTTCAAAGTTCAAGGTTCAAAGTTCAAGGCCTCCAGTGGCCAAAACCGCCTTTCTTCAGTCTCTTATTCAGAAATCCTGATTGCAGGCTGTTCAAAAAGATCTCAGAGGCGAGGCGCGCATCAGGTGTTTCGGGTTTCGCGTCTCGGGTTTCGGGTTTAAACTCGAAACACGCAACTCGGAACTCGAAACTGCGTAAGCGCATATGAGTGTTTATCAACAGCCTGCACTAGTCGAGGACTTCGGAGAGATAATAATCTATGAAGCGACGGTTGGCGTTCGCCTGGCCATGACCTCTGGCCATTTGTTCGCACTCCTCCTTGCTGTGCGTCTTTACCGAACCTAGGGGCGCTGCCATGATTTGGATACGCGCCGAGCGCACGAGATTAATTCCAAGGCGGAGCAACGTGTCCAGATCTTGCGCCACGACCGTGCCGCCGTGACCGCGCAAAAGCACCGCGTTGTGATCTCCGAGCGTCGCGGCGACTTTGTCTCCCAGTTGCGAGTTACGAATCAAGAGAGGGGAATCGTAGATCGGCGTGCCGCGATGAAAGTCCACGGCGCAATTAGAAATAATCTTTATGTCCTGGCCGGTGGCGGCTATTACCACAAGCTCGTCCGCATGATAGTGCAGAATGCATTGAACGTCGGGCCGGGCTTTGTAGATGGAGGTGTGCATTGCCGTTTCACCGTTAGGCTCGCCGAAACCTTCGAGTTTTTCCCCAGCGCCATCAATGACAATGATGTCACGGATGGCGACCTTGCCCGGCGGCATGTGGGGAGTGCTGAGGATGCGCCCATCCGATAAGCGTGCCGTGACGTGCCCGTAGCCGTCAATTAAGCCCTGATTCTGCAAGACTTTGCATACCAGGACGATTTTCTCCTTGAGTGATTCGGCAGAGTCCAACATGTTTTCGCTCCTTAACCACCGCTACTGCGGCCGCATCTTCCGGAGCAATACCGTAAAACACAAGAATACGCTAGCGGAGCTGGGATGCTATGCGGGGAATGCTGAACAGCAATCGACTCTCGCGCTGCTAGAAACTTCCACAGGGACAGCGGCGAACGAAATGGAGTGTTGGAGTACCGGAGTATTGGAGTTTTGGGTTCGGAGTCCATTACTCCAAGACTCCATCACTCCAGGACTCCGGGTCGCGGTCGTGCGATCGGCGAACTCCTCACACAACGTGGTGAGCAGGCGCTCCGTGAGACAGCGTACAGCGAACTAGGTTTGTCTGCCCCGTTCCGCATAGGCCCTCATAGTGTGCCCTTGAATCGTTGTTCTGAAAGCCACCTTCGCCATCTCGATTACAATTACGATGCCGACGCCCAGGGCAATGATCATCCCCAGGTCGAAGCCTGACGGCATGGTGATGCCGAAGGCGTTCCGGATCGCTGGAAATTGCATCAACACGGCTATCAGAACTAGTTCCCAGACGATGGCGAGCAGGAGCCATTTGTGCGGAGGCGCTTGTATGAGGCTGTACCTTAAAGAGCGAAAGTTAATAGCGATAATGAGCTCGATAAAAACAAACATAAAAAACACTAGAGTCCTGGCAAGTTCCATATCCGGTTGGGATCGAAAGAACATCCAGAGGAATAAGGGACACTCGATTAATACCGCCATCAGGATCAGCATTCTTACATCCTTCGAAAACACGCTTTCCCGAGGATCGCGCGGAGGTCTCTGCATGATATCGGGATCCGCCGGCGCTACACCCAATGCGAGGGCGGGTAGCCCATCTGTGGCCAGGTTGATATAGAGGATCGCCGCCGGAAGAAGCGGCAGGTATTCGGGCCCCATGACCATAACAACGCCGCCTAGGACCACGACTTCGGTGATGTTCGCTCTGAGCAGATAAGTCAGATATTTTTTGATGTTGTCATAGATCCATCTGCCCCGCTCGATGGCACGGACGATTGTGGCAAAATTATCATCGCTCAGAACGATATCCGCAGCCTCCTTGGCGACCTCGGTACCGGTGATGCCCATTGCTATGCCGATGTCAGCGTGTTTTAAAGCTGGGGCATCGTTGACACCATCGCCGGTCATGGCAACGATTTCGCCCCGGTTCTTCCACGCCTTGACGATCTTGAGCTTATCAAGAGGCGAGACCCGAGCGTAAACGGTAACTTTATCGACTACGCGCTCAAATTCGTTATCGTCGATTTTACTTAGATCTTCTCCCGTAAATACGAGGTCGCCTTCGCGGTGAATTCCAAGTTCCTTCGCTACGGCCACAGCAGTAAGTTTGTGGTCGCCGGTGATCATGATGGGTTTGATTGCCACGTGCCGACATACCCGGACCGCCTCGAGAGCTTCCTCTCTGGGGGGATCCATCATGCCGATCAAGCCCAAGAAGACGAGGTCTTTCTCAACGAGATCTTCGCTATACTCATCCGCCTCGGGCAGGTCCCTATAGGCGATGGCGAGAACCCTCAACGCGTCGGTGGCCATTTCCTCGTTTGCCGCGAGGATCTTCTTGCGTTCATTGTCGTCCAACGCGCTTATCTCATTGCCATTCAAGAGAGATGAACAGCGATCGAGGATCACTTCCGGAGCGCCCTTCATAAAGGCCCTGCGCTTGCCGTCCTCGATCCTGTGGATCGTGGTCATTCTTTTTCTGTCCGAGCTAAAAGGAAATTCCCCGATTCTGGGGCATTGCTTTGTGGTTTCGTCCCTCCGCAGCCCAGCTTTAGCTGCAAGGACCACGAGGGCGCCTTCCGTCGGATCACCCCTAACGGACCACTTACCTCCCGCTTCCGAAAGCGTGGAGTCGTTGCACAGGATTCCGCCTTTAAAGAGCATGTTCAGAGTTGGATTGTTAGAAGCGGGACTTAAGCTCCCTTCGGGCGCATAACCAACGCCGCTCACTTCCACGGACTTTCCGCCCCCGAATATCCGGCGGACTGTCATTTCTCCCTTGGTCAAGGTTCCGGTCTTATCGGAACAGATAACCGTTGTACAACCCAGTGTTTCCACCGCCGGCATTTTTCTTACCAGCGCATTGCGCTTTGCCATTTCACGCATGCCTATGGCCAAGGCGCCCGTCACAATGGCGGGGAGCGCTTCGGGAACTGCGGCTACTGCCAGAGCAATTGCGAACATCAGCATCATTAAAATAAATTGCACATCTATGCTTCCGCCTATGGCTTCTCGGACAAGGCTGGTTATCACAACCAAAACGCACGCGCTCACAGCAATGATTCCAAGCCATTTGCCGATCTCTTCGGTGCGTTTTTCCAGAGGCGTCTTTTCCTGCGCAACCGTCGCCAATTCGGTGGCAATCTTGCCGAATTCGGTTTTAGATCCAGTATCCGTCACTACCGCCTTGCCGCGCCCGTAGCTGACAGCGGTACCCGTGAATATCATATTTTTTCTATCGCCTATCGGCACCGCTTCGGGTAAAACTTTGAGATCCTTCTCCACGGGAAAGGACTCCCCCGTCAGCGGAGCCTCGTCGCACTGCAGTGAATGAACTTCGACCAAGCGCCCGTCGGCGGGTATTTTGTCCCCGGCCTCGAGGAGGATGATATCACCCGGGACCAGTTCCTTTGACGGAATCTCCTCTTCTCGCCCCCCTCTGAGCGCCGTAATCGTTGGAGTCAGCATTTTCTTTAGGGCATCGAGCGCGCGCTCAGCGCGATACTCCTGAACAAAGCCGAGCAGAGCGCAGAAGACGATAATCGCGAGGATAATGGCTGCGTCGAGCAGGTCCCCGATGATTGCTGATAGGATCGTGGCAACCGCTAATATAATAATGAGAGTGTTCTTGAACTGATTGATAAAAAGCAGGAAAGGAGAGGTCTTCTCTTCCTTTTTCAGTTCGTTGTAGCCGTATTCCTGGAGGCGCCGTCGAGCCTCCTCTGCGGTCAAGCCTTGCTGAGGATCCGTACCCAGCTCACCGAGGATGGAATCCACCTGCGTCGAGTGCCATTGTATGTTTGCCATACATCTCCCTTAGTTAATTTCTGGTTCTGAAAGGCCTCACGTTTTGTGCATTCATTTCACTTTGAACACAGTACTACGAATCCGGCGACTCTCCAGTCTCGCTCGCGTGCCGCTCCCAATGACTGCTGTAGAGCGAGGGAACTTCGCCCTTTATGTCTCTGACCCTCTGAAGCGCTCGGGATGCGGCGAAGATGGAGTGTTCGTAACGCCGCTCAGTCAGCCTCGACCAGGCTTGGTCGAGATGAAACTCGGCTTCCTGGACAGCGGGGTCGCGGAAGGCGATCTTCGCCCAAAAAAGCTCCAGATGGGCAACGCGGGTAGCTATGATGGCATTGCTTGCTGAAGGGCCCGCTTGAATGGATAAAACGGTTACGGTGCCGAGCGCACAGCCAATAGCGGCCAAGCAGGTCCATAACTTGAACGGCGCTATGGTCTCCATAGCTCAATCCTTTCATTAGCAGCGTCAAGTTGGGTTCCGAGTCTGTTACCGGCGTTCCCAACGTTCCGGGCACACTAAACGGAATAGGTAGAAGGAACGGGCGAGCTAGCAGCCTTTTTGGGAGTGGAGCGACCCAGCCTCGGCTCGGACGGGTGTAACCCAAAACGGCTGACTTGAGAGGGACTAGATTCTATAGACGTTTATTTGCTGATAAACACTCGACTTGGAACAATGGGAGATGAACGATATTTCGCCTATGGGGATAACGGTAGCGACAACACCGGGTATTTTCTCCAGGACGGGCAAGCTCTTCAGTGAGGATTTTCCTCTCTTTAGTCGTTTCAGAGATCGACGGCCGGTGGCATTCTCCGAAGAAAAATCGTTTTGGAGAGTCCAAACAGACGCTTGCGAATCAACGTCAAAACCAGCCGAGAGTTCCTCGAAGCTGCCCACGAAAGAGGACGCAAAGAAAAAGAAAAGGGTTACCCCAATTACGACCTGCTTCACCATGCTGACCTATATCACGGCCAAACAACTAGTCAATTAGGATCGATACGCCTAAATAGGTTGCATGCTGGCCGCTGAAAACTCGAGAGTATTTAAGCTAAGGCTGTGGTGGGGCCGTTAAATTACGGCATGCCGCTTCAAGAAGTCCGCAAATAGCGCCGCCATTTCTCCGGCCTTGTCGTCCCACTCCTCTCGCGGGCTGAGCGCCTCGTCGTAGTGCTTCGGAAATAGAATGTGCACTTCGCTTTTTTGCAGCAGCTTTCCAAGGTTCTCGCCAATTTGACGGCCGTGGGTTAGGTCGTTTCCCGGAATGATGCAGGCCGGGACCTTGATAGTTTTCAATTCGGCTTCGGTCGCGCCGATCACGGGAAGATCCGCTCCCTGAAGAAAATACTCGCGCCAGCGCGACATCACGGCGACGAACCGCTGCACGTCTATTTTTATGAGAGCGCTGCGGTTTTCGGGCCGCGCGGCGATGCGCTCTTTCCAGTGCTCCATCTCGCAAACCGCGCCCATGCCGCCACGCTGCGCTGCTTCGATGTATTGCCCATAGTACTCCTGAGCCAATCGTTCGCAGGCAAAACGGCCGCCGGTCACGCGCCAAAGCAGAAGCGCTTTGACTGCTTCCGGGTGGCGCAGCGCGAACAAAAGCGACGTGCGACAACCGGAGGAACTGCCGCCGACGACGGCCGGGAGGGCTCCGAGTTGTCGCAACAGTTCGTGAACGTCGTCAGCCCAGATCTCGTACTCGGAGTCCTGGCCATCGATCACAACGTCTGAAGCGCCGCAGTTGCGCCGGTCAAAGATCACGACCCGATGGCCGGTTTCGGCTACTTTGGAGGCGAGCAACTCGATCCCGCTGATGTCGCGGCGGCCGCCCGGTGAAAGCGCCACCCACGGGCCCTTGTCACCGATGATCTTATAGTTGATGTTGACGCCGCGGATTAGTGTCATGGGCATAGCTCACCTCCGATTTATGTACCCGGGACATTAACCGATGAGCCGGTTTGCGTTCAACCCGAAAATTGACCGCCAGAAAGTTGTGGCGGTTAGATCCACATGTCTACGAAGTTGACCATCCATGGAGTGGCGACTGTGCAGAAGAGCCGCACTATTTTCCGGATGCTTTCGCCTGCCTCGACCAGTTCGCGCCACAATTGCTTATAGGGTAGCGCCGGCGTCATCCCGGCTTGTTCCAGACATGAGCGAATGTGCGAATCTCACTTCGCTGGCTCGGTACGTTGGTTGCCCGTCTGGGCGAATTCATCCCGGCGACTAATCGTGGCTTTCAGCATCTCGGCTGGAATCAACTTCGCTCCGCCTAGGATTTCGGCGAAGACAGCCATTTGGGCTGCTTCCTCGACGATGAGATTGGCCCGGGCGGCTGCGACAGGGTCGGCGCCAAAAGCGAGCACGCCGTGATTTTCTAATAAGACCGCTTGCGTTTTCTTGGTAGCTATCAAAACCCCGGCGATGTTGGTCACCGATTCCTTAGAACCGCGCGGGCCGTAGTGCGCCAGCGGCACGCCGTCGGTCATGTCGGCGCGCACCAGCGCTTCGTAGGAACAGCCGAGAGAGCGGCTCGCCAGCGCAAAGCTCGTTGCGTACGTCGAGTGGGTATGCACGACCGCGCCGGTTTCGGGGCGGTGCTTATAAACGACTGCGTGCATGTGCACGATCTCGGCATTGGTCGCGTTGATTTCGCCTTCCAGAAGTCGCCCGTCGAAATCGAGCACCGCCAGGTTCTCCGGCCTTAAATTGTCAAAAGAACTGGTGGCGGTTAACAGAATCGTTTCGGTGCCGGGCACCCGCACGCTAAAGTTGCCGTGATGACTCATCGAAATCGCGCCTGCGCGGACAAGAAAATTTGCGCTATCGATGACGGCTTGCCGCAAGCTCAAGTGATTGAGAGTCATAAACACCTCGTCTAGAGCCTCTGGTCTCGGTTTTGGAGTCTCGGGTCAGGGACGTTGCCGGTTTGCGAGCAGACAGCCCCAACCTTCCACGGGTGGGATAATGCCGGGGCGCACAAGATCGTTCCACACTTCAGCGCTCATGTTGGTAAAAGCCGGCTTGCCAAATTCTTCTTCGATGGCGGGAATGACGTGGAGACTCATGGCAGCGCCACCGGGAACCGAAACGCCGTCGGCGTCGCGCGCAAGCCTCGCCGCCTCGCGGCCCACCTCAAGGGCCAGGCCCAATCCTTCTTCGAGGGTCATCGCGAATGCTTCGCCCGCCCACTGGTTTCGTTTTGTGATATACGTCACCTCGAGACCGGCGGCAGCGAGATAGCGAATGATGGCGTCATTCACTTTATCCGCCCAGCGGCTGCCGATCGCAAGCGAATCGAGGCCCAGATGCTTCATGGCTGCAATGAGTGCTTCGAGCGGCGCATCGGCGGGAATGCCGGTTTTCTCCTGGGTTGTCTTTAATAAATCCAGCACCCGCTCACGGCCTAACACGGCGGAGATCGGAGCGCCGCCGAACACAATTACGTCCGCTTTCTCTTTCGCCAAACGCTCGACGCAGGTCCAATAGTTTCCGATGGCCTTCTCAACGCCTTCTTCGGTGTAATTTTCCAGCCCAAGTCCGGTAGCGATCTCCATGACGTCCAGGGGCAGCAGCCGATAGAGCTGGTAGGTGGGCCCGCGCTGGACTTCTTCGTGGGCGCGCGGATGGATGACGCCATAGCGAAAACGCGGCAATAGCTTCTGGATGTATCTGTCCATAAACGATCCTCCGATCAACCGCAGCGTGCTCGTTGATCGTGCTCGACCCGGACGGACACGAGCGACAATCACGGCTCAGTAACCGTATTTTCCTTCCAACGCTTTAAGCTCTTCGTTACCGAGGTTCGTGTACCATTTGCGCGTCTCCTCGATGCCGGGCGTCTGTTTGAAGTAAGCGGTTTCGCTGCCGTTCTTTTTCAACTCCTCCAAGCACTGGCGCATGCCGTGCAGCGCTGCCACCTGGAGCACTGTCGGGATACAACCGACCCGCCCGCCGAGCTCGCCATAGCGCTGGATCGACATGACCTGGCGAGGTGGAACGCCGACCAGCGGT